>JBJEKV010000029.1:0-1539 GCA_051878815.1 Anaerotardibacter sp.
TTTGAACCTGGCGATTAGTAACAAGTGCAATGCCATCGCAGTCATATACCACACCACGAGGTGCTGGAGTTGCTACCGTCGTGTAAAGGTTTTCTTCCGCTTCTCGTTTATAAGAAGATGCCTCAATAACCTGCATAGAGAAGAGCTTGGCTGTCAAAATGCCAAATACGCCCGCAACAATTACGCCTAATGCCGTAAAGCGTGAGCGCATGCTGTCTTGCGATACTTTCGTGGAAGAAGGAGTGATTACCGAAGACTTTCCGCCAAAAGAACTAACCTTAGGTGTCTCCGCCGACACTCCCACAGACATAATGCTCTTAACCCCCATTTTTTTGCGGGTTTTTACCTGAGAAGTATTGGAACGAATACGGAATATTACAATCGCAAGGACGCCTAAAACTACAAGCGCAACGAGGGTAACAAGTATGGCAGTTAGCACAGCCTTCTCATCCCCTATCGATACTTACGGCCAGAAGCTACTGACCAGGCATCGCTTTGCTCTGCAGTAAGTCCCATTTTTACCGTAGCAACAAGAAGGATTGCTGCAATTATCGAGTCGTAAATAACTTCTGGAATAACGCGACCAATAAAGAGCTCCAAGAAGCCTGCTTGATAACCAGTAATCAACAAGACAATCACGTATACCAACAAAAAGGCGAAAAGAGACGCTGCTGAAGCAATCATTGGCATAGGCAAACTGCTCTTGTCCATCACTTCGAACGCGCGTGACAAGACAAAAGAAATAATCAACAAAAGCAATGAAGTTAAGCCAACAGGACCTGAACCTAACAAGTCGGAAATCAAGCCCAAAATGAAGGCATAACCATACGTGCTATCAGGCTTTCTTAAAATAGAAAGAACAATAACGAACGCCGTAATAAAGTTTGGTACTACCGAAAAAAGAGAAATCATCGGTGCTACCACAATTTGAAGCACGACGCAGATAAGTGCCGCAATCAAAGGAATGAGCTGGCTTTTAATAACTGGCATTATTGACCCTCTCCTTCCTGAGATTGTGTTTTAGGAGCTACTGACGAAATAACAGCGTTCGCTTCGTCTGAGTTTTCAGAAGCAGCACCCGCGTTTGACATGCCATGAACAACCAATACTTCGCTAATAGAATTAAGGTCAGCATTTGGGGTAACAACAATGGTGCGAACAGCATCACCAGGGCGCGTCTCAACCTTAGCAACCGTACCAACTACAAGTCCTCGATAATAGCCGCCGCCAAGACCAGAGGTGATAATAGCATCACCTACCTGAACCGTAACGGAATCATCAACGCCTTCCAAGTAAAGGGTACCTTCAACCGAACCGGTCAACATACCTTCTACACGAGAAGACTGAATTAAAACAGAAACGCCACTTTGAGCATCGTTAATTAAACGAACTTGAGAAGTGAATGGGGTAACTGAAATAACCTGACCAACTACACCCGTAGATCCCATTACTGGCATTCCAGCGGTAATACCTGAAGCAGATCCCGCGTCAATAGTAATAACGCGATTATAAGAATCAGTTGAATAGCCTATTACGTGC
>JBJEKV010000030.1:0-6519 GCA_051878815.1 Anaerotardibacter sp.
TTGGTTGCCTTTTGCACGTATCTGACAACCACTCGAAATTCAACTTAGCGCTTAGAGAACTGAGGACGCTTACGAGCTTTCTTAAGACCATACTTCTTACGCTCAACCATACGGCTGTCGCGAGTAAGATAGCCAGCCTTCTTCAATTCTGCACGATAGTCGCCTGCCTCAAGAAGAGCACGAGCAACGCCGTGGCGAAGAGCGCCAGCCTGACCAGAAACACCGCCGCCATTGCAACGAGCAATAACGTCGAAGTGGTCCATGGTGTCAGTTACACCAAAAGGTGCTTTTGCGTAATCAACAAGAGCCTGACGGCCGAAGTATGCAAGACCATCTTTACCGTTTACAGTTACTTTGCCAGAGCCTGGTACGAGACGTACACGAGCTACAGCATTCTTGCGACGGCCAGTACCGTAGTAAATTGCTTCACCCATTAGTTATCCTCCAATTTGATCTCGCGAGGCTGCTGAGCCATGTGTGGATGCTCTGCGCCAGCATATACCTTGAGCTTCTTAGCCATCTGACGACCAAGAGTGTTCTTAGGGAGCATGCCCTTAACAGCATGTTCAATAACGCGCTCAGGGTGCTTTTCCATTGCTTCCTGGAAAGTCTCGCACTTCAATCCACCAGGATAACCGCTGTGGCGATAGTATTCCTTATCGGTTGCCTTCTTGCCAGTGATGCGGACCTTGTCTGCGTTGATGATAACTACATAGTCACCAGTATCAACGTGTGGGGTGTATTGTGGCTTATGCTTGCCCTTCAAAATGGTAGCTGCCTTAACTGCGAGGCGGCCAAGTACCAAATCCTCTGCGTCGATAAGAAGCCACTCACGCTGAACTTCATTAGGCTTTGCGTAATAAGTCTTCAATGTTTCCTCCAATAAAATTACGTTTTGAAAAATCAGTTTGAAGCGTACCAATTTTTCGGGTGTTAGTTTTCAAAAGTGTAGGTCCTCTTGGCTGCCGGTTTCCTACGCCAGCACACGTACTTTGGGTCTGGACCTCCCGTTTTCCGTGTTGCCATTCACCCTACTTTTACGGGGCTTTTGAAAGCGAACTTTTGCAGTGTATACCGCAACGGAAATAAATTCAACGCACCTGAGGAAAATAGTTCGATCAATCCGGCCTTTTCAAAAAAATTCCGTAATTTCTCCACGAAATTGACCATCAAATTTGTTGATTTGAGTGGATTTTTTATCTAGCGAATTTACTTTTTCGCCTGCGTTGGCACCCGCGTTCGTCACCCGTTCTTGCAAGGATCTCAGTCTAGCCTTTTGCTTGACTGTACGCCTCGCTCCAGGTGCGCCAGGCCAGTTACCTTCTGGTTCTACGGCTCTTACTCTGCTGGGACTCTCCCCTGTTTTGAACGCGGCCTTCCCAGGCGCGCTCTCCTGCCACTTCCCAGTTTCTATCTTCGCCCTCAGATTCCTTGAAGTGGGTTCCTGCCGCTACGCCTCCTGAACCATTTTTCCTTCCACGCGGAGCAAAATGATGGATGAGAACAGGATCCAACAAGTGGAGCTTAAAGATAACAACGGCAGCAGCAATCACCGCAACCGCAATACAAATCAAACGAACAACGCCGTCAAACTTCATGAACACCAAACCGCAGAATGCGAAGAGTGCAGTAAGGCCCCACATCATATACACGGTTGTTCTTTGCGAGTAGCCTGACTCTAATAATCTATGGTGAATGTGGCCCTTGTCAGGCTCGCCAATGCTTTTATGCGCACGCGTGCGCCTAATAATGGCCGATGCCGTATCCATAATAGGAACGCCTGCTGCTACTACTGGCACCAAAAGCGAAACAAGCGCGGCTGTACGTGCTGTTGCAAACAGAGAAATGATGGCCAGCATAAAGCCCAAGAGCAATGATCCCGAGTCTCCCATAAAGATGCTTGCCGGATTAAAGTTGTATCTCAAGAATCCAATGCATACGCCTAAGAGAATCAGAGATAACATAGCAGCAAATATGCTATTAGTTACTGCCGACAGAATCAGGATAGTAGCTGCCGAAATAGCAGTAATTCCCGCTGCAAGTCCATCCAGGCCGTCAATCAAGTTAATAACATTAGCGAACGCCACCAAATAAAACACGGTAAGAGGATAGGCAAAAATGCCAAATTCGATATAGCCGCCAAACGGATTATGAACGCTTGCCAAAAGAAGCCCAGAACCAGCCACAATACAAGCAGCAACAATTTGGCCAATTAATTTGATGCGCGCACGGAGCTCAACAATATCGTCAATAACGCCCACAAGGAAAATAAGAACAACGCCAATAGCAACGCCGACGAAATTGATTTCTTCACGCAGTTCCTGATTGAGAGGGCTTTCCCAGCCAAAGAAGCGAATGCCTACAATAACCACCAATAAAGCAGCCACAATACCCATAAACATTGCAACGCCACCCATTCGAGGAATTGGCTTTTTGTTTACGCGTCTTGCGCTTGGATAATCAACGGCATCAAGACGAAAAGCAAGTTTAGATACCAGAGGAACACAAAGAAGTGTTGCAAGTACTGCAACCGCAAAAGTTACCACTACGGCAAAGACGCTCACTTCTTCCTCTTTCTATCTACTGAACCAGCAATTATCAGTCCTTTTAATTGCTAGTCCCCTTTATTACTAATCGCTTTTGTTACCAGTCCCCTCGAATAGCAACCCCTACATTTATCACAAAGGGGCAAAATCCTGCTGGGCCATCAGTATTTTTAGACAAACAACCTCACATTATATCGTTTTCCCCTGACAATAGCTAAAAGCGCCCCGTAAGCGTGTAAAATATGCAAAAAACTATTCATGTACAAGCCTTTGTTGGCTTTTCTTTCTAAAATATGTAGTTACGTAAAAAGGCTTTGTTCTGGCCATTTAACAGCTACCTAAAGAACACCTTTGAATTAATTCGTTTTCGCGAAAAAGGATTTGAATGGCACCATTAAACTCAGAGGCTGCAACCACAACCCCTGCCATTAGCATAATAATTCCTGTTTATAACGTAGGAAATTGGCTTTGTAGAGCTGTTGATTCTCTCAAAGCTCAAACATTTTCCCATTTCGAAGTGCTGTTAGTAGATGACGGCAGCACTGACGATAGTGGCAAGATATGTGACCGTCTTGCCAAAGAGGACTCTCGCATTACCGTAATCCATCAAGAAAATGCAGGTGCTGCTGCTGCCAGAAACGTGGCAATTGCAGCTGCTAAGGGAACGTATCTCTACTTTATGGATGGGGATGACTGGTGCGAGAACACCATGCTTGCTGATCTCTACGCTTTTGCCGAAGAACATCAGCTTGATTTGGTGGTTACTGGTTTTTATATTGATACCTACTATGCGCATGATAAGTACTATCAAGAAAAGCGCAACGCTAAAACATATGTATATACATCCCAAGAAGAATTTAGGTGCAAAGCTCATAGGCTATTCGATGCACAGCTCTTGTATGCCCCTTGGAATAAGTTGTATAGGCGATCTTACTTGGAAGAAAACAACATCTACTTCCCTGCTACGTTTTGGGATGATTTGCCTTTTAACTTAGAGGTTATTCGCAATATCAGCCGTGTTGGTACCCTAAACGGTCACTACTATCACTTCCTTCGTGCAAGAGCGGAAAGCGAAAACACCAAATATCGTGCAGACATGTATGAAAAACGCGAAGAAGAGCATCAGTGGCTCTGCGTTTTATATAGGCACTGGGAATATGAATCTCCTGAAGTTCGCTATTGGGACGGAGAGATTCAAGATTTTCTTGCACGACGCTATACCGAACGCTTGGTTGGCTGCATTGAAAACCTTACGAATAAAAACTGCACCCTTACTAACGAGGAAAAGACTCATGAGATTAAACGGATCATATCTACTCCTCAGGCTCGTAAAGCGTTACTAACAGCAGAGCCGTCTTCAATAATGATGAAAGCAATGCTTATCCCTTACAAGATGAACAATGCTAGGTTAATTAAAGCTGAGAGCAAGGTTATTTCTCTAGTAAAGGAAAACAACACTAACCTTTTTGCTCGGTTAAAAGCAAAGCAAGTATCGCGATAGATTGAAAGCAATCAAGCAATGACAGCACCTTTTTTCAGCATAATTATGCCTACCTATGGCGTAGAAAAGTATATTTCTGACGCCTTAGAGGACATTCAATCTCAAACCTTCAAGGATTGGGAACTTATTATTGTTGATGATTGCTCTCAGGATAAAAGCATTGAAATTGCTAAAGAAAAGGCCCAGGCCGATTCCCGTATCCGCATTGTTCACCACAAACAGAACAAAGGTCTTTCTGAAGCACGTAATACCGGAATTAAGGAAGCGGCGGGCACGTATCTTTGGATTCCTGATCCAGATGATAGATATGACTGCAGCTTGTTGCAAAATGCCTATAAGGCACTTTTCGAAAACCCTGCTCCTGTAGCCATCATGGGACACACTGATGATTTCTATAACAAAGAAGAACAAGTAACCCAAAAAGAGGAATACTCACTAGCAGCCATTGCCCAGAAGGCTTTTTTTGACGAAGAACAGTTTTCTTTGGAATCAAAATGGTGGGTTTTAAATCAGAATCAACTACGGAGCATTGTTCTTGATTTAGAGATTGGCACACACTATGGCTATGCGTGGAACAAGTTCTATGAACGTGAATATCTCCAGCAGAACGGTTTTACGTTTGAGACCGTGCCTCTTATTGAAGACATTGTTTTCAATGTTGGCGTACTGCAAAACACTCAGAGCATAGTCTTACTGAACTGCTGCCCTTATCACTATGCAAAACGAGAAAAAGCAAACCTTACCAATAAGTTTATTCCTGAGTATTTCGAGGTACATACGAGGCGCATCCAGATATTGCGAGACCAACAGGAATCATGGGGGCTTCTTGATAACGAAGTCCTCTCAATCCTTGGAGGGTTGTACGCTCGTTATATTCTTTCTGCCCTAGAGCGTAATGAGCAAGCTGAGAGTGGCTTTACCAAACAACAGAAACGCCAGTGGTGTGAAGATTTGTTCAGCTCTCCCCTGTTCAATGAACTCATTCCTTACGCTGAAGCACGGAACAGTAAGGCGCTCTCCGCTTGTTTAAAAGCTCTAAAAGCAAAAAATATTTCTCAAACATTGACAGTTTCAAAAATCATCTATCTGACAAAACGCTATATGAAAGGCTTTTTCAATAGGCTCAAGAGTCAACGATAGGCTAACTTAAAGCATACTGCTCCGCACGAGATACTTCCCTGGAAAAGTTCACATTAAAATACGGATCTGGTTCAAAAGCTAACTTTTTCTGCCATTTATTCAAAAAATGTGCACTCAAAATATAGCCTTCATCCTGACTCATTGGTGAAACCGCTTTTACCTCTGGAGTATATACAACCAAATAACCGTTTTCCTGAACCCTAAAACAGTAATCAACAACAGCTAAGCTGTACTCTAGTTGCTCATCAAAACAGCCAAGTTTGATGAAGTCAGATTTTCTTACAGCAACTGCAGAACATCCAACAGCACTCATATTTTGAGTACTTAATGGTCTGAAAGCATAACCAGGAGATTCGCTATGCATTCCCTTTGAAAGCTCAGCAATTCCCCTTGGAACATATGCCAAACCAGCATTCTTTACAACACCATATTGATCGCACGACATGGTTCCAATAATGCCAACGTCTTTGCGCGAAAGATGACCTAAAACAATATCACTCCATAAATCACCATCAATAAAAGTGTTTGAGTTGATAATGATTACATTTTCGTTCTGGGCTTTTTCAATAGCTCTATTTACCCAATTAACATAATCGCCTTCAAAAGGAACAGTAATTACGTCAGAAACCTCAGAGTCAACCTTATCTGAAACAATTATTTCAGCCTCGATTGAACTAAGCGCAACACGAACTGATTCAATGTTCCATTTTTCAAAAGACTTTAACTTGGACGGAAGCATAACAACAGACAACGACTTATCATCGTATTCATAATTTGTCTTATAACGAAAAGACCAGCCGTGCAGATTCTCTACACTTCCTTTAACTCCAATACGATTTAAGTGATTCTGAACAGCAAGAATACCTGCCTGTGTTGCGTAAGGCTTACTATCTGCATTAGCAGCTGTAGAAGTTGCACTGATACGCCAATGGTATAGGATTTTTGGAATATGACAGAACTTTCCACCAGTCTCTGCAACTTGCAAAGTAAGACTATGATCCTGAGCACCATCTAAAGATTTGTAAGCAGTGCTCAGCTTTTTATGTACTTCACGTTTTACAGTAAGCATATGGCATACATAATTGTTGTCACGCAACAAATCAATGCTGAAGTCTGGCTTAAAAGTTGGCTGGCTTAATGCACCATTAGGAAGAAGCTTATCTTCATCGCAATACAACAAAACAATGTCGGAATCTTTTTCTAAAGCGCACGCATATTCAAAAAGGATATCAGGCTCAAGAGTATCGTCGTGATCAAAGAAACAGATATAGTCCCCTTTTACTGTATCCAAACCAGCATTAGTGTTTTCGGTAATACCTAAGTTTTCTTTTA
>JBJEKV010000031.1:0-1525 GCA_051878815.1 Anaerotardibacter sp.
TGTCTTGACTAATTCCCCGAAGCGTTGCTTGGTGTGGATTTAGTCTTAGTGCAGCTCAGCGTGAATCTCTTGCAAGGAGAAAATCTCAGGATCACTTACAGACTGAGCAACCTGAATGCCCTTTGCGGTTGCAAGAGCTGCTGCCATGGTAGTCATGTAAGGGATGTGAGCCTTAATTGCTGCCTTGCGAATTGCAGAGTCATCATGAATGCTTTCCTGGCTGGAGCTTGGGGTGTTTACTACCAAGTCAACTACACCATTGAGGATGTCGTCGATGAGGTTTGGACGACCTTCATGAGCCTTGAGAACAACTTCAGTTTCGATACCTGCTTCTTTAAGCATTGCAGCGGTGCCCGATGTTGCAGAAATCTTCATGCCTGCCTTTGCGAATTCGGAAGCAACTTCAATCAAGTCACCCTTGTCGCGGTTGGAGATACTCATCAATACCTTGCCGCCGGTAGGAAGAACGGTCTGGGTTGCTTCCTGTGCCTTGAAGAATGCCTCACCAAAGCTGCGAGCCAAGCCAAGAACTTCGCCAGTAGAGCGCATCTCAGGACCCAATACTGGGTCAACCTCTGGGAACATGTTGAATGGAAGAACTGCTTCTTTAACGCCGTAGTGGTTATATTCGGCAGCCTTCAAACCTGGAACAGGGGACTGCGCACCAGTAAGAGGCATGGTGATTACTTCAGTTGCCAAAGGAACCATCTGAGTACCGCAAACCTTAGAAACCAAAGGAACGGTACGGGAAGCGCGAGGGTTTGCCTCGAGTACAAATACGGTGTCACCTTCAATAGCGTATTGAATATTCATCAAGCCGCGAACGTGGAGGCTCTCAGCAATCTTGCGAGTGTAGTCTTTGATGGTTTCCAACTGCTCATCAGTGATGTTGACCGAAGGAAGGATGCAAGCGGAGTCACCTGAGTGAATACCAGCAAGCTCAATGTGCTCCATAACAGCAGGAACGAATGCATGCTCGCCGTCACAAATTGCGTCAGCTTCGCACTCAAGCGCGTGGTTGAGGAAGCGGTCAATAAGGATTGGCCTATCAGGAGTTACGCCAATAGCAGCTGCCATGTAAGCACGGAGGTTTTCGTCATCATAAACAACTTCCATACCGCGGCCACCCAAAACGTAAGATGGGCGAACCATTACTGGATAGCCAATGCGATGTGCGGTCTCAAGTGCCTCATCAACGGTTACTGCCATGCCAGCCTCAGGCATTGGGATGCCCAATTCATCCATAACAGCGCGGAAGCGGTCACGATCTTCTGCCAAGTCAATAATCTCAGGGCTGGTGCCCAAGATGTTTACGCCTGCCTTCTCAAGCTGGCTTGCCAAGTTGAGTGGAGTCTGGCCGCCGAACTGAGCAATAACACCAAGAGGCTTTTCCTTCTCGTAAATAGAGAGAACGTCCTCTGCAGTAAGTGGCTCAAAGTAGAGCTTGTCGGAGGTGTCGTAGTCAGTTGAAACGGTTTCAGGATTGCAGTTTACGATGATGGTCTCGAAACCAAGCTTCTTGCAG
>JBJEKV010000032.1:0-6432 GCA_051878815.1 Anaerotardibacter sp.
CGCTGACCTGCGTCAACGCCTAAAATCAGACACACTTTTTGTCCGCTATCCCCCACGAGGAGGTCTAAATTATCTAGAACTTGCGAGATTCTATTATGTTAGATTCTTAGAGGTTAAGAGCCTTCTGAACCTCTTCAAATACAACATCTACATCCTGATCACCATTGATTGCGGTAAGCAAGTCACAACCACGATAGTAATCAATCAAAGGAGCAGTAGAGTTTTCGTATACGTCAAGACGGTTGCGAACGGTAGTTTCGTTATCGTCATCACGCTGATACATCTCTCCACCACACTTAGGGCAGGTTGCATCTGCGTCAGTACCAATAAAGCCACAATCGCGGCAAGTACGACGAGAAGTAAGACGTCCAATAATTACTTCCTTATCAACGTCTACCAAAAGGCAAGCATCTAATGGACGATTGAGTGCAGCAAGCTCGGAGTCGAGAGTAACAGCCTGGGTTGAGTTGCGAGGAAATCCGTCAAGAATGAAGCCCTTCTTTGCGTCATCATCATTCAAACGCTCTTTTACCAAACCGATTACCAATTCGTCGGGTACAAGATCGCCGGCATCCATAAACTTCTTTGCTTCGATACCAAGAGCAGTCTGATTCTTAACTGCTGCACGAAGAAGATCGCCTGTAGAGATGTGAGCAAAACCGAATTTTTCAACAAGCTTTGCTGCCTGAGTTCCCTTACCAGCGCCTGGAGCACCTAAGAGTACGATATTCATCCGATATCCTTTCGTGTTTTTATAACAAATTGATTATATTACAAATCCTGAATAAAGGGATTTATGAAGAACCATTAGCAAACAAAAGTATAACTATGTTGCATACTCCTGTCACCTTATAGAGTTTTATACCTCTTTTTAGGAAAGCACAAGGTTTCGCGCTTCCACCATGAAAAGCGTGAGTACTAAAAGGCTCACAAGAGAACTAGAGGTTTTGAAAGCTTGATTTCAAAACCTCTAGTTCTCTTCTTAAGAGTCAAAACCTACCTAGCCATGTTTTTAGATTCTCAAAAAAAATTCCCCTTCTCAAGTGAAGGGGAATTAATGTAATTCTTGTCTATCTTATAACTACTTAAAGAAACCGTCGTAGTTATACATCTTGAGCTGAGATTCAACCTTGCTCATGGTATCAAGAGCAACGGAAATCATAATCAAGATAGAAGTTCCACCGAATGCCTGAATCAAGGAATTACCTGTGAAGAAGAACAAGATAGATGGAATAACCGCAACTGCCGCAATAAATAATGCGCCTGGCAACGTAATGCGACGAATAGTAGTGCGGATGTAGTTAACCGTATTTTCGCCCGGACGGATACCAGGAACGAAGCCACCACTACGCTGTAAGTTCTGAGCAGTCTCTTCTGGATTGAAAACAATAGAAGTATAGAAATATGCAAAGAACACAATCAACAATGCGGTAAGGATCCAGTTAATCCAACCAGTAGACATTGCGTTAGCAGCAGCAGTCAACCAATCAACGTTAAACAATGCAGCAAGCTGAGCTGGGAAATAAATAACACAGCTTGCGAAGATGATTGGGATAACGCCAGCGGAGTTAACCTTCAAAGGAAGGTAAGTGTTCTGACCACCAACCATACGATTGCCCTGCATACGACGAGCATAGCTTACTGGAATACGACGCTGTGCACGTTCGATAAAGATAATTGCAGGGATGCAAAGCAAAACAACAACAAGAATAAGTGCAGTAACCGCAATACCCATTCCCAAATCAGACTGAAGCTGAACAGAAGAAGCGATTGCAGATGGAACGGATGCAACGATGGAGATAAAGATGATAAGGGACATACCATTACCAACACCACGCTGAGTAATCAATTCACCCATCCACATGATTAAGGCTGTACCAACTACAAGAGTAAATACAACCAAGAAATCAGTCAAAAGCTCTGGCACAGCAGGGTTGAAAACAACGCCGTAAGCAGATGACTTGAACAAGAACAAGTAACCAATAGCGTTAATCAAACCAAGTGCGAGAGTTAAGTAACGAGTGATCTGGGTAATACGCTTACGACCAGATTCACCCTCACGTGCCCAGCGACCAACAACAGGAATTACACCCTGCATCAACTGCATGATAATAGATGCGGTGATGTACGGCATAATACCGAGCGCAAACACAGAGAAATTTGAGAGAGCGCCACCAGTAAGAAGGTCAAGCAATGCCATCGAAACACCCTGTTCTGCGAAAGAATCAGCAAATGCTCTGAATGGAATGCCTGGAACTGGGATATAAGCGCCCAAACGATAAAGGCAAAGGATTCCCAGAGTAAAGAGAATCTTGTTCCTTAACTCTGGTACCTTAAATGCCTGTACGAGCGACTTTAGCAAGGCTCTTCAACCTTTCCGCCAGCTGCTTCAATCTTTGCCTTAGCAGAAGCAGAAACCTTATCAACCTTTACAGTAACAGCCTTAGTAATTTCGCCGTCACCAAGAACCTTAACGAGATCGTTAGCGTTCTTTACGATACCGCAAGCTACCAAAGCCTCGGTGTCAACTACGTCGCCAGCATTGAATTTTTCTTCGATGCGGGAAACATTTACAGGAACATACTCAACACGATTGATGTTGCGGAAGCCAGGAAGCTTAGGCAAACGACGTGCTAATGGGGTCTGGCCACCTTCGAAGCCTACACCCTTACCGCCGCCAGCACGAGACTTCTGACCATTCATACCACGACCGGAAGTCTTACCGGTACCAGCACCAGCACCGCGACCTACACGCTTACGGTTGCGCTTAGAGCCTTCAGCAGGACGTAAATCTTTAAGTTCCATTGTTTTAATTCTCCTTAATTTCGCTATCCCGATTATCGGGGCCGACAGCTCGCAGTCGGCAAACTTAAACAAAAAAACAAATAAGCCACAAGACCTATTTGTACACTTACGGCCCGAGAGGTCGGGCCGTAAGAGATTTTATTAAATTTCTTCTACCTCAACAAGGTGCTTTACCTTGAAGATCATACCGCGTACGCATGGGTTATCAACCTGCTCAACGGTACGGCCAATCTTACCAAGACCAAGCGCCTTCAAGGTACGGCCCTGATCGTACTTGTAGCCGATAGAGCTCTTTACCTGGGTGATGCGGAGAGTCTTCTTAGCGTCAGCCATTAGTTCTACTCCTTCCAACCATAAATCTCAGAAACAGACATGCCACGACGAGCTGCTACGCTCTCAGGGCTCTGAAGTGCCTTAAGACCTTCAGCTGCTGCCTTAGTGATGTTCATTGCATTGTCAGTACCGAGAGACTTGGTGAGAACGTCGGTTACACCAGCAAGCTCGAGGACTGCACGAACTGGGCCACCAGCGATAACGCCGGTACCAGGGGTAGCAGGCTTCAAGAGTACGCGGCCTGCGCCATACTCGCCCAATACCTCATGAGGAAGGGTCTTTTCTGGGGTCAAAGGAACAGTAAACATGTTCTTCTTTGCGTCCTCAATACCCTTGCGAATAGCGATAGGCACTTCCTGAGACTTACCCATGCCAACACCTACGCGACCATTGCCATCGCCAACTACAACGAGTGCGGTCAAAGCGAAACGACGGCCACCCTTAACAACCTTAGATACTCGGTTGATATATACAACACGTTCCTGAAGCTCAGGTACGTTTGCCTGGTTTTCCTGTTTACGAGCCATATACCTAAACTCCTCTTAGAACTGCAAGCCAGCTTCACGTGCACCGTCAGCAACTGCTGCAATGCGGCCGTGATAAAGGTTACCACCACGGTCGAATACAACTGCGGTAACACCCTTTTCCTGTGCTTTCTTACCAATCAATTCGCCAAGAGCTGCAGCGCCTTCTACGGTTGCACCGCTCTTGCCGGTTGCCTTAAATTCAGCGCCCAAAGTAGATACACCACAGATAGTTACGCCAGTAACATCGTTGATTACCTGAGCATACATATTTGCGTTTGAACGAGTGATGCACAAACGTGGACGTTCAGCCGTACCTGAAACCTTACCGCGAACACGAGTGTGGCGGCGACGCAAGCCGGCTTGTTTCTTTTGAAGCTTATTCATTAGTTAATCCCTTCAATCCTAGCTACGCGTCAATTAGTCGCCCTTAGCAGCTTTACCAAGCTTGCGACGTACATATTCGCCTTCATAGCGAATACCCTTGCCCTTATAAGGCTCAGGCTTACGCCATTTACGAATGTTAGCTGCAACCTGGCCAACCTGCTCTTTGCTAATACCATTTACCACGATCTCAGTCTGAGTTGGAACCTCGAAAGTGATGTTCTCTGGGCACTTAACAAGTACAGGATGAGAGAAGCCAAGCTGGATCTCAAGATCAGAACCCTTGAGTGCAGCACGATAACCAACGCCAACAAGCTGAAGCTTCTTGGAGAAGCCCTTGTCTACGCCTTCGATCATGTTAGCAATCAAGGTACGGGTCAAACCATGGAAAGATTTTGCTTCACGAGAGTCATCAGGACGCTCAACAATAACCTGACCATCTTCAACCTTGATGGACATCAATTCATTAAAAGTGCGAGTAAGTTCACCCTTGCTACCCTTAACGGTAACGGTCTGGCCGTCGATAGTTACTTCAACTCCGGCAGGAATAGCAACAGGCATTTTACCAATACGAGACATGTTAGTATTCCTCCCTTCTTACCAGATGTAAGCGATTACTTCGCCACCAACGTTTGCCTTACGAGCATCGCGGTCGGTCATAACGCCTTTGCTTGTAGAAATAATTGCGGTGCCCAAACCACCCAATACGCGAGGAAGTTCATCCTTGCCAGCGTATACACGCAAACCAGGCTTAGAAACACGCTTCAAGCCCTGGATGGTGCGAGCTTTTTTCTCGCCGTACTTGAGAGTGATCTCAAGAGTTGCACGAGGTTCGCCATCGATGATTTCATAACCACAGATGTAGCCCTCTTCCTGCATGATGCGAGCGATTTCGACAAGCTTTTTGGAGGACGGCATGGATACCGTCTGCTTGCCAGCAGAGTTAGCGTTACGCACACGCGTAAGCATATCTGCAATTGGATCGTTCATACTCATTTTTTAGTTTCTCCTTTGTTCGTGATGAGTCGAATAGACGGTTCGTTAACACCCTTAGCGCCAACGCCTTGACTATCGACACTCAAAACGCAACGATTCTTTCCGGTTTCTTACCAAGAAGCTTTAGTTACGCCAGGTAGTTCGCCTTTGTTAGCAAGTTCGCGAAGACATACACGGCACAAACCGAACTTACGGTAGTATGCACGTGGACGGCCACAGCGAGTACAACGGTTGTGCTCGCGAGTGCTGAACTTCGCTTCACGCTTAGACTTAGCGATCATCGATTTCTTTGCCATTTAAATCCTTCTTTCTTATAACCAACTCAACAATTTGAGTTTAGTTGCTCTTCTTGAATGGGAAGTTCAAAGCGTCAAGAAGTGCCTTGCCTTCCTCATTGGTCTTTGCGGTAGTAACAAAAGTAATATCCATACCACGAGTGCGGTCAATCTTATCATACTCAATTTCTGGGAAGATCAACTGCTCGTTAAGGCCCATGGTGTAGTTACCACGACCATCGAAGCTATTTGGGTTCAAACCACGGAAGTCGCGTACGCGAGGGAGAGCAGTAGACATCAAACGGTCAAAGAACTCCCACATACGGTCACCGCGAAGAGTAACCTTACAACCAATAGCCTGACCTTCACGCAAGTGGAAGCCTGCGATGGACTTCTTAGCGCGAGTAATCATTGGCTGCTGGCCAGTAATAACACGCAAGTCAGCTACAGCACCGTCGAGCAATTTCGAATCGCCTGCTGCTTTGCCAACACCCATGTTTACAACAATCTTCTCAAGACGAGGAACGTCGTTGATGTTCTTGATCTCGAGTTCGGTACGAAGTTTCTCTACAACTTCGTTCTGATACTTTTCCTTCATACGAGGAGTAGCCATAATGCTTTTTTACCTTTCTTCGATGAATTAAACGCTGGATTTCCGACCCTGCGTCCCTTAAAAATAAGGGTCATATTAAACAAGTCCACATGTATACACACGCGGACTTGTAATTATATACCATTTATTTATGGATTACCGAAATTAATCGATATTTTTTCCACATTTCTTGCAAACGCGAATCTTCTTACCGTCTTCACGCTTGTTGGAAACGCGAGTAGCTTCCTTGCAGGATGGGCAAATCAACTTTACGTTGGAAACGTGAATTGGAGCTTCCATAGTAGAAATGCCGCCCTCTGGGTTAGCCTGAGTTGGGCGCATAGCCTTCTTTACGAGGTTAACCTTCTCAACAGTAACGCGCTGAGTAGATGGCTTTGCTGCGATAACAAGACCTTCTGCACCGCGATCCTTACCAGCGATTACGAGAACCTTGTCGCCCTTCTTGATGTTCATCTTTGCCATGTCTTTACCCCCTTACAAAGTTTCTGGTGCCAAAGACACG
>JBJEKV010000033.1:0-6418 GCA_051878815.1 Anaerotardibacter sp.
ACCAGTCTGGAACACCTTTCCCCTAAGAGAGGTGATGCCTGCCCCTGTTTTTAAAATGAACTGCGTGGCGAAATTACCCAAGGTCACAATTACGAGCGGATCAATTGACTGCGTTTGAGCACGCAAAAACGGAGCGCATGCTTCAATTTCGTCTGCACGTGGATTGCGGTTAGAAGGAGGGCGACACTTTAGCACATTGGCGATAAAAACCTCTTCGCGCTTCAATTCGGCTGCTTCAAGCAACTCATCAAGAAATTTGCCAGCCGCGCCTACAAATGGCCTGCCCTGTAAGTCCTCGTTTTTGCCTGGTGCTTCGCCAATAATGAGTACTTTTGCGTGCGAATCACCTTCGCCAAACACGATATTAGTTCGACTTTCACAAAGAGAACACCTGTGGCAGTTTTCAACTTCCTTCTTGATGTCCTCTAGTGCTTGTGTATCAACTTTCAAACGTTCCCCTAAGAACAGTGGTTTAGTTTGCTCGAAACATGAGCCTGCCTCATACTGAGGCGCCCATAACGAAGGGAGGAGCCTCTCCGTAAGCAAAGATCTTACCTATCTAAACATCTGCCTATCCAAGAATCATGCGTGCTCAAAAGCGGGGCGCCTGGCGCCACAAAGGCCAGCCGAATAAGTCCAAGAAAGCCTTAGCTTACCCAGAAACGAGGCATGCGATGCGAAAGGCCAATGGTTACTTCGTGCTGGATAGTTGAAGCAACCTTTGCCATGGTGTCGATAGAGCAATCAACGCTTGGATGTGGGCCTGCAATCAAAACCTCGTCACCAATCTGAGGGTTTAAGGTCTTGCGTGATGCACGAGGGCGCAAATCCACTTCGAACATACACTGGTCCATACAAATATTGCCCACCTGATGAACCGCTCTATCCTGGTATGCAAAGTCAATCTTTCCTGAACAAAGACGAATAAGGCCGTCGCAATAACCCAATGGAACGGTGCAGATTTTTACGCTGCCTGGGCTTCGATAATTCATGCCGTAGCTTACGCCTTCGCTCATTGGCACGGTGATAACGTTAGTAATGCGTGCCTTTACGCTCATAGCAGGCTTCAAATCTACAAAGCGATGCGTGTCTGCAGCAGCCTGATAGCCATACAAACTAATGCCCAAACGCGTCATGTCGAAGTGGGTCTTTGGGAAACGGAAGATTGCCGCAGAATTGTCACAATGAACAATACCCGGGTTAATGCCCGCTCCCTCAATAGAGCGCATGGTTTCTACAAAACGCTTAATCTGGATTTGGAAATCAAGAGTCTCAGGCGAGTCCGCGGTAGCAAAATGAGTAAAACAACCCTTCAAATCAAGCGCACGGTGAAAACTAATCTGGCGAAGGAAATCGAGTGCCTCGTTATAGCGCACACCAATACGATTCATACCCGTATTGATTGCCAAGTGATACGGTGCACTCATGCCATGCAAGTCAGCTGCTTCAGCATAGGCAATTGCAAAGTCTGACGTATAAATAGCAGGCATAATGTTGTAGAAAAGCAGCAAAGGAACTGACTCTGCAGGAGGCTCAGAGAGGATAAGGATAGGCTCGCGAAGTCCTGCTTTGCGAAGCTCGATGCCCTCATTTACGGTAGAAACGCCCAAATAGCTTGCTCCTGCCGAAACAGCCGCTTTCGCAACATCAATAGCACCGTGGCCATACGCGTCAGCTTTAACTACTGCCAACAAACGAGTTCCTGGAGACAAAAGGCGCTTGGTGGCCATTACGTTATGCTGAATAGCGCTTCTGCTTACTTCCACCCACGACCAACGACGATTACGGTCGTCAATACGGTCTATTTCTTCCTGGGAAAAAGAAGCCACTTTAGGTGGTTCTGCCGAACGAATTGGCTGGAAATCAGGGTCAATTTTTCTATTCGCATAGCCGGTAAAGCCGTTTGGTAAATCAGTCACAATTACGCCTTTCTCGAATAGATAAAAGTATACCAAAGCTGAAAGTAAATAAAACCGCGCACCCGCACGACCTCAAATCAAGCAAAATGCTCTCAGAAAGCGCTGCATGAGAAAACATACCCTCTCAACAATGCCTCTGGCAGCAGAAATCAAAAAGCTCTCAGACGTGAACTGAGAGCTTTTGTATACGTTTAAGTTTAAGCAGATGCGCTACCACTGATCAGGTACGCAGCTGCCAAGCAGATGTGAGTTTGCTTGGCAAGCATGCTTACCAAAAAGCCCACACACACAACCAGCTACTGAGCCAAACCAACTTCGGTAAGATATGCTTTCAAATCCTCTTCCCAAGTGGTGAGCTCCACGCCGAACATATCAAGCATGAGTGTCTCCAAGAGCACCTGTTCGGAAGTTACCAAATCAGTTTCAGGCTTAATGATTCGTGACGAATCATAGCCGCAGGTCTCCAGCGCCTTAGACAAGAAATCAAAACGACTGGTTACTCCCCTGCTTGCAATATGAATGATGCCTGTTGCTCTCTTTTCAATAGCACGCATCAAGAAATCTGCGAAGAACGAAATCGAGGTAGGAGAAGCGTACTGGTCAGTACGAACCGGAATAAGCTTGCCTTCTGCAGCCGCATCAAGAACAGTCTTAAGCATGCCGCCGTTAACGCTGTATACCCAAGAAGAACGAACAATCAAGCTGTCATGCACTGCATCGCGAACCATAACTTCGCCTGCACGCTTTGACTTTCCATAAGGAGTTTCAGGATGAGGCGTGTCGAACTCATTTGCTGGCTCAGCCATGCGAACAGGATAGACGTCGTCAGTTGAAACCTGAACCATAAACGCGCCTACCGCATTTGCAACAACAGCAACATTGCGCGCACCAAGCGCATTGACTTCGTATGCCTTGATACGATTGCTCAATCCGGTAACGCTTCTATTGATTGCAGCGCAGTTAATGATGACATCAGGCTTAATGCGAACAGCAAAGTCTTCCAAACACTCATATTCGCACACAGAAAGCTCTGTGTCAGTAGCGGCAACACGATAGCCATTAGCTTCGAAACGCGCTACTAATTCGCTACCGATAAAACCTTTTGCACCCGTAATCCAAACGGTTGGTTTATCACCCATGATAATCCCCAATCATAAGTACTTAGAAAAAGGCTTAGGGAAGATACATCTCCCTTCCCTAAGCATAGTAACATCACTTTTATTTACGCAGCAGCAGGAGTGATAGTGCCGCCGTCTTTCTTGCTCTTCATCTTCTGGATAACGAAGATTGCAGCAAGAACAGCAAGACCAACTGCGTTAACCACAATAATGGCGAAATCGGTAAGGCCAGTTAATGGGATCATCATGCAAACGCCCGCAACAACAGCAATAACCCTGAACACTGGATTGAGCTTGCTCTTCAAGAATCCGTTGAGGCCTGCAGCAACTCCCAACAAGCCAACCATTGCAAGGAGAGTATTAGCAACAACGAAGCCGATTCCCACATCACCCTGAGCAATCAAAGCTGGGAAGAAGGCAAAAATGAATGGGCTGATATACGCTGCAATAGCCAGCTTGGATGCATTAACAGCTGTAGCCATTGGCCTTGACTTCGCAATAGCACTACCCGCATATGCTGCCAACGCAACTGGAGGGGTAATGTCTGCCAAGATGCCGAAGTAGAACACGAAGAAGTGTGCGCAGATAACTGGTACACCCAACTGGATAAGAATAGGAGCACACGTTGCTGCCATGATGCAGTAGTTTGCAGTGGTTGGAACACCCATGCCCAAAACGATACAGCAGAGCATGGTGAGAACCAAACCGATAATAAGGAAGCTGCCAGATGCAACAACAATTGCATTAATGAGAGTAGAAGCAAGACCAGTTACGGTAATGGTACCTGCAATCAAACCAGCCAATGCACAAGCAACAGCAACAGAGATGGAGTTCTTACCACCTGCTGCCAAGGAGTCGAACAAAGACCAGAGAGCAGACTTGCAGGTTTCAAGAAGAACAGAACTCATGCTCTGCTCTTCGGTGCGAGCTTCAAGATTGGTGAGGAAGAAGTGAATGAAGCCAATAACGAATGCTACAAAGATAGATACTGCAGCAGACATAGCCATGGTGAATACACCTGCAGATACCAAATAAACCAAAACAACCAATGGAATAATGAGATAGCAATTCTTCAACAAATAGATCCAGGTTGGAAGCTCGTTGAGAGGAATACCCTTCAAACCATTTTTCTTTGCTTCCAAGTGAACCGCACAGAAGATACCGGTGAAGTACAAGATAGCAGGAATGATAGCTACAACCGCAACTTCGATATAAGGAATACCCATGTACTCTGCCATCAAAAATGCTGCTGCACCCATGATAGGAGGCATGAGCTGACCACCGGTTGAAGAAGCTGCTTCAACAGAAGCGGCGAATTCAGGCTTGTAACCGGTCTTCTTCATCATTGGAATGGTAATAGCACCAGTAGTTACGGTATTACCTACCGAAGAACCAGAAACCATACCGCACAATGCAGAAGAGATAACGGAAACCTTTGCAGCACCACCAGAGGACCAGCCGGCAATACGGTTTGCGAATGCAATAAAGAATCCTGCAATACCGGTACGCTCGAGGAATGCACCGAAGATGATAAAGAGGATGATGTAGGTATAGCAAACGTTAGTAGGGGTACCAATAATACCGCTGGTGGTATAGAAGAGCTTCTGAACAATGTTGGAAGTAGCACGGCCAAAGTCAGAACCATAGCCGAACTGCCATATGTACGCATACACCAACAAACAGCCAACTACCACGATAATTGGAATACCAACACAGCGCCTACACAGCTCAATCATGGAAAGCATACCAATGATGCCCAACGCTACCAAAAATGGGGTAATGCGTGTGCCCATCAAGAGGATGTCGGTAGCATTAACAGAAAAGTACATGAACGAGAATGAACCCGCCAGCATGATTATGATGTCGTAGATTGGAATATGGTTTACCTTATGACCCGTCTTTTTTGATGGATACATAACGTAGCCAATGATAACTACGAAAGCCAAGAAACGTGCTAAGCGAATTTCTGCCTGCTCAGTACTTAAAAGCGTAATAGCAATACAGTACACGGAGAAGGTAATCATAAGTGCCGTTACGATAACCTTTGGAATGCCTTCCCAGATACGCGTATTAGATTCTTGATCATACTTTCGCATGACCTCATCTACGTCAATTTCATCTGAGCCTTGCGCAGCAGAAGCTTCTTGTGCCGCAAGTTTCTTTTTCTTGAAAAGGTTCATACTCACCCCTCTGAAAAACTACTCTCTTTTACTTCCGTGATACTTCTCCTGCGTTAAAAGAACCATCAGAGAAATAAAAGAACGAATACCGAACAGGGCTGCGACGAGTCATGCTCATCACAGCCCCCAAACATCAGTATTAAAACTAGCTACTAAGCGGTAGCTACCGTGATGTTCTGTTCTGCATAGTACTTAGCTGCACCTGCGTGATATGGAACTGCAGCGTAGGAAGTTGCCTTCTCGAGAGAGAGTTCAGCATACTTTGCGTGTGCGGAAGCGTTGCTCTCAGCACCGTCGAAGAGAGACTTGGTGAACTTGTAAATGTCGTCTTCAGATACGGAGTTGTTTGCAATGATCAAAGCAGCGGTTGCAACAGTAGTGCAATCAGTGGTCATACCAGAGTAGGTACCTGCAGGAATAACTACCTCATCATAGAATGGGCACTTTTCCTTAAGTGCTGCAATGTGAGCTGCGTCCAAGGATACCAAGTAGGTTGGCTTGGAGGTGTCAAGCTCAGTAATAGCAGTAGTAGGAGCACCAGCAGTAATGAATGCAGCATCAATCTTGCCATTCTTCAAAGAGTCAGCGGAATCCTTAAAGTTCTGGAGAACAGGAGTGATGTCAGCTTCGCTGAGGCCATATGCGCCCAAGATGTCCATAGCGTTGAAGTATACGCCGGAGTTAGCAGCGCCAACAGAAACAGTCTTGCCCTTCAAGTCAGCAACAGTCTTGATGGAAGGATCAAGAGTTACAATCTGAACCTGCTCAGGATACAAAGAAGCTACAACGGAGAAATCGGTGTAAGCCTTGTCGAACAAAACAGTGCCAGAGTATGCATAGGAAGTAACGTCAGCCTGGCAGAATGCGATGTCAGCTTCGTTATCTTCGAGAGACTGGATGTTTGCCTTAGAACCATCGGAAGTAATAGCGTTAACCTTTACTCCTGCATTGTTGGTAGAGTACTGAGCAAGTACGGAACCATAACCATAATAAGTACCAGAATCGCCACCGGTTACGAAACGGAGGTCTTTAGATGAAGAGCCGCCGCAACCAACCAAAGCGAAAGCCATTACCAAAGCGCAAGCAGCGGTAATGATAGCAAGAAACTTTTTCTTCATGTTCTTACTCTCTTTCTTCACACTTTTCTTACTTTAACTTGAGAACATCCCTACTTCTCAAATTGTTGTAAAGATTTTATATG
>JBJEKV010000034.1:0-1509 GCA_051878815.1 Anaerotardibacter sp.
CGAAATCACTCCACAGAGCTTGGTAAATATTCGCCCAATCGTTGCTGCAATCAAAGAGTTCTTCGGTTCTTCCCAGCTCTCTCAGTTCATGGACCAGTCAAACCCTGCTGCAGGTATTACTCATAAGCGTCGTTTGTCCGCTTTGGGTCCTGGCGGTTTGTCTCGTGAACGTGCAGGCTTTGAAGTTCGCGACGTTCATACTTCTCACTATGGCCGTATGTGCCCTATTGAGACTCCTGAAGGTCCAAACATTGGTCTTATCGGTTCTTTGGCAACTTATGCACGCATTAACCCATACGGCTTCATCGAGACTCCTTACCGTCGTGTTGTAGACGGTTGTGTTACCGATGAAATTGACTATCTTACTGCTGACGAAGAAGAGAAGTTCACCATTGCTCAGGCAAATGAAATCTTCGATCTTGAAACTCGTCAGTATGGTCGTCGTGATGAGAATGGCGAATTCATTCCAGCTGCTAAGGTTCTTTGTCGTACCCGCGACTCTAAGGGCGTATTTGGTGAAGCTGTTGACGTTGAGCCAACAAAAGTTAACTACATGGACGTTTCTCCTCGTCAGATGACTTCTGTTGCAACCTCACTCATTCCGTTCCTCGAGCACGACGACGCTAACCGCGCGCTCATGGGTTCCAACATGCAGCGTCAGGCTGTTCCTTTGTTGAAGCCAAATGCTCCTTTGGTTGGTACTGGTATTGAGCATCGCATTGCTGTTGACTCTGGTGAAATTTTGGTTGCTCAGAACCCTGGTGTTGTTGACTATGTTGACGGCGAAACCGTAATCATCGAGCGCGAAGATGGCGAATACGATGAGTACTTGATTCCTAAATTCCAGCGTTCTAACCAGAACGGCTGCGTAAACCATAAGCCTATTGTTCGCAAGGGTGACAAGATTTGTGCTGGTGACGTTTTGGCTGACGGCCCATCTTGTGATGGCGCTGAGCTTTCTCTTGGTCAGAACCTTATGGTTGCTTACATGCCTTGGGAAGGTTACAACTACGAGGACGCTATTATTATTTCCGAGCGTGTTGTTGCTGAAGACTTGCTCACTTCTATTCATATTCATGAGTACGAAATTGACGCTCGTGACACCAAGCTTGGTCCTGAGGAGATCACTCGTGAGATTCCAAACATCTCTGAGGATATGATTTCTGACTTGGATGCTGACGGTATCATCCGTGTTGGTGCTGAAGTATTCCCTGGTGACATCTTGGTAGGTAAGGTTACCCCTAAGGGTGAGACCGAACTTACTGCTGAAGAGCGCTTGCTCCGTGCAATCTTCGGTGAGAAGGCTCGTGAAGTTCGCGATACTTCCCTTAAGGTTCCTCATGGTTCTGGCGGTCGCGTAATCAGCGTTCATCGTTCTAACCGCATTGACGGTGACGAACTTGCACCTGGCGTAAATGAATTGGTACGCGTTTTTGTTGCTCAGAAGCGTAAGATTCAGCAGGGCGACAAGTTGTCCGGTCGTCATGGTAACAAGGGTGTTATTTCCCG
>JBJEKV010000035.1:0-6374 GCA_051878815.1 Anaerotardibacter sp.
CGAACGCAAACCTTCTCTCATAGGAAGACGAACGCATTGGTCTTTATGCTCTTCCAGAATCTCGGGGTCAATTCCTCTGCTTTCTCGTCCGAAAATTAAGTAGACTTCCCCTTCGAGCTTTTCGTCGTAAAAACATCTGTCGGTCTGTCCCGTAAAGAACAACAAACGGTCATCTTTATGCTGCTCGAGAAATTCCCTTGTACAGGAATAGCGCTTAATCTCAACCTTGTCCCAATAGTCCAATCCTGAACGCTTAAGATTCTTTTGTGTCAAACGAAATCCCATTGGCTCTACCAAATGAAGAACCGCACCCGTACAAGCGCAGGTACGTGCGATGTTTCCCGCATTTTGAGGAATTTCTGGTTCAAACAAGACAACATTAAGTTGTAACGAGCCCATGATTGTCCTTATCTTCTAACCCAACATCTTCTGTTGGTTTTTCATTTCTTCTTCAATTTCTTCTGAGAGCAGCATCCACTCTTCTTCGTGGGCTGTAATACTCTTTTTCAACTGAGCATGCTCCGCAATTACGTCAGTAGAAGCTCCTTCTTTGGTGTAGAACTCTGGATCTGCCAGGAGAGCCAAGATTTCTTCCATACGCGCATTTTCTTTTTCCAAAAGCTCGTCAAGTTCTTTTACGCGTGCTCGCTGCTTTTTAAGAGCGCTATAGGCGCGGTTGCGCGCTTCAGCTTCAAGACGTTTTTGCTCTTTCGATTTTGGCGAAGAGCCTTTTGGTTTCGTGAGAAGAGTTGGCTTTGCTGCGCCGGATGCCCTATTTGACGAACTTTGGGAAGAGATGTTGCCCTGACTTGCGCTACCGCCCTGGCTTGCACCAACACCTTGACCCATACCGGCACCCTGGCCGTTAATGCCCTGGCCTGAACCACTGTTCAAACCTGTACCGCCGCCCTGACTGAAAGAAGCGCCGTTTGGCATTTCAACACGTGAGCCTCCCTTATCAGAGAGAATAACGGTCCTGCGCGGAGTTCTTCCTTGCTTTCCTACCGTCTTGTCAGAGCCTTGATTCTTCGAGGTGCCTTGCCCTGAACGATTAGCATCCGCATTGTTAAGCGCATTTTGTTCGCTCTTATAAAGGTAATACTCGTAATCTCCATCGTATACCGTAATTCTTCCCGGTACCACTTCCACAATTTTATTTGCTACCGAACGAATAAGGTGACGGTCATGAGTGATTAAGAGCACCGTTCCTTCGAACTGCTTAATTGCCTGCTCAAGAATGTCAGCGCTCGCAATGTCGAGATGGTTTGTTGGCTCGTCGAGACAGAGCAGTGGCGTTGGAGAAACCAACATCTTTGCCAGCGCCAATCGGCATTTCTCTCCACCAGAAAGGACGGAGACCTTCTTATCAACATCATTAGGTCCAAACAGGAACGAGCCCAACAAGGTACGCACCTGAGAAATACTCCATCCCGGAGCTACTCTATCGAGCTCCTCAAAAACAGTGTTACCAGGATGAAGTTCTTCTAGCTGATGCTGTGCAAAATAGGTTTTGGTAACCTTAGTTCCATAGCGAATTGACCCCGAATCAGGGCTGAGCGCACCTGCTACCATCTTAAGAAGCGTGGACTTACCCGCTCCATTCGGACCAACGAGTGCGATTTTTTCGCCACGATAAAAATTGATATTCAGATTGTCATAGACAACTTTGTCGCCAAATGCTTTAGAAACATCTTTTACCTCAACAACTAAATCTCCCGTTCTTGGAGGTTGCTGAAAGTTAAAATGGACCGATTTCTTCTCGGGAGGAACAACGATGCGCTCCATTTTCTCAAGTTTTTTAACGCGATCCTGCACCTGCTTAGCCTTAGTTGCCTTATAGCGAAAGCGTTCGATAAAGGCTTCCATATGCTCAATTTCAGCTGCCTGCTTGGCTGCCTGCTCTCTCAAAAGAACAAGAGCCTCTTCGCGCTGCTTGAGATAGGAAGAATAGTTGCCTGTATAGAGCTTTACAGCACCTAAATCGATTTCTGCAACACGGCTTACGGTATTATCCAAAAAGTCACGGTCGTGACTTACGATGATTACGGTTCCTGAATAGCTTTTCAAAAATCCTTCAAGCCAAGTAACACTCTCTAAATCGAGATGGTTTGTTGGTTCGTCCAAGAGAAGAATTTCAGGATTTCTGGTAAGAAGTTTCGCTAACGCAATGCGCATCTGCCAACCACCCGAAAACTCAGTGGTAAGACGCTCCATATCTTCTTCTTTGAAGCCAAGGCCGAAAAGAACCGTTTTGACGCGAGACTCCAACAGGTAACCACCCATTGCCTCGTACATATCGCGTGCTCTACCATAGGAAGCCAACTTTTCATCAGTTGGATTCGTTCCTAATTCTTTTTCAAGAGCAACCATTTTTCGCTCTTGAGCAAGAACTTCTTCTTGAGCAGAAAGCACTTCTTCGAAGATGGTGTTTTCACCCATTTCGATTGCTTCCTGCTCCAGGTATCCTACGCGGGCACCTTTAGCAAGAACAACCTGGCCTTCATCCGCATCTTCGTTACCAGAAATTATATTGAGCAGAGTGGTTTTACCTGCTCCATTTGGACCAACTAACGCAAGACGATCATATTCCTCAAGACGCAAAGACACCTTAGAGAACAGAACACGTGCGCCAAAGCTTTTCGATATTTTTTCTAATTGCATAATCATAACTTGCTATTCTAGCCCAACCCCTTATATCCCACACATAAAAAAAGACCAGAGAAACTCTGGTCCAGTAAAAAACATATTTTGTAGTGTGTTAGTCGAAGTAGATTTTGTTTTCATCATTTCTGTCGAGCTGATGACCTTCAACATATTCAATGAAACTATCAACACAGTAAGGGCGATAGTTTTTATCACTGTAGGCAAGATAGATAGTGTGATAGAAACGCTTCTTTTCCTTAGCGTTGTTAACCAAAGGACGAATAACAGCATCATCAAGCTTGCGAATAAAGAAGGTGTCTACCATAACCGCAGTGCTAATGCCATTTACCGCAAAGCCTGCAAGAATGGTTTCGTCGTCAAAAGCATACTTAATGCTGTTTTCAACTCCGAGGGAATCAAAGAGACCCTTCATGGACTTACCAAGAGGAATACTATCGCGGTAAGAAATGATCTTCTGTCCAACCAAATCTTCAGGCGTAATAAACTCTTTTTCAACCAAAGGAGAATCCTGATTGGTAACTACAATTACTTCCTGCTCTACAACAGGAACAAAGATTACGTCAGAGAATGAATCGTCACGAGCACAGAAAACTACGTCGTGTTTACCTTGAGTAAGGCTTTCGAGCAATACCGAAGAAGTTTTCTGAGCGATATTGAAATCATGTCTGTGTTCGCAATTCTTCCTAAACTCATTCATGATTTTAGGAACAAAGTCAACTTGCACTGTAATAATACAGCCTAAGTCGATAGTACCACCATCACTTTCGCCGGAATAGCCCTTCATAATAGCGATACCCTTATCGAGCTGTTCAAGTGAAGCGTTTACGTATGTTAAAAATTCTGCACCGTATTTAGTTAGCTGAACATTACGACCTTTTTTCTGGAAGAGCGATACACCTAGCTCCTGCTCTAAAGAAGAGATAGAGCCAGAAAGAGTTGGCTGAGTAATAAATAACTCTTTAGCAGACTTTGTATAATGCTGAAGTTCGGCTAGCTTTCTGAAGTAATAAAGCTGAGATAAATTCATTAAAACCCCTACGAACGTTTCTTGCTAATTAAAGTATAGCATTATCCAATTGATTAGGCTAAATTTATCGGGATTTTAATAAAAAAAGGTCAGACAAGCAGTCTGACCTTTAGTTTACGTTCAGTTTAGAAGCGAGATTCGCTTAAATCCTAGCCAAAACGATATTCAACGCCCATGGTTGGCTGTGGGTACTCCCACTTCTCAAGGATGGTTTCACCACAAATCATGCGGCAAGTACCACACTCGAGGCAACCAGCGTAGTCAAAGATTGGCTCGTCGCCCTCTGCAGGCATCTTGTAGAGAGCAGCAGGACAGCACATAACAAGCTTCTTGAACTCAGGATCGGAAGCCTTAACGCCTTCCTTGATTACGATGTGAGGACACTCCTCATCAACGTTGAACTTGTTGATGGAAAGCTTCTCGTCAACATTAACGGTAATTTCGATCATAGAGCCTTCACACCCTTCATTGCGTCCTTAGCAAGTTTAATCATACCAACCTTTTTAACAGCAGGCATTGCCATATCCATAACATGCTTGCGAGGCTCACCATCAACGATGAAGAGCTCATTCATGATGTCGCGAATCATTTCAGGATAACCGCGGAACATACGAGGGCATTCCTCGAGGAAGTGAGGAGCCTTAGCGTACATCTTCATGTCGCGCATTACGAAGGAGTTGTCGAGCATGGTGCGATATACACCCAAGCCAGCCTTAGAAGTGTCGCCAGCATCAAGAGCCTTGATAGCAGCTTCACCAGCAATGCGGCCAGACTCAACAGCCAAGTCCATACCACGAACGGTGTAACCAAGGTTCATGCACAACATAGCAGCGTCGCCAGCTACGATAACACCGTTGCCAACGATTTCTGGCATCATGTTAATGCCACCCTCAGGTACTACGTGACCAGAGTACTCAACAGTCTTACCGTCACGGATAAGTGGAGCAATCTCAGGACGATTCTTGAAGTTTTCGAGCATCTGATATACAGGGATATCCTGCTTGAGAACCTCAGACATGGTAGCTACGATACCAACGGATACAGAATCTTCGTTTGCATAAACGAAAGCACCGCCGATAACACCATTGGAGCAGTCACCAGCGAAGAGCCAGGAAGCACCCTCACCAGGGTTGCAGAGGAAACGGCTTTCGATAACTTCTGCAGGAAGTTCGATAGTCTCCTTAGCACCAACAGCAACCATATCGATAGATGGAGCCTTCTTGGAAAGACCAGCCTTAGAGGTGAGGAGGGAGTTTACACCGTCAGCAAGAATAACCATCTCAGCAGTGATTTCGTCACCAAATGCGTCGATACCGGTTACCTTACCGTCCTCCATAAGGAGGTTCTCTACAGCGATGCCGTAAATGTATTCAGCACCAGCTTCTTCTGCCTTCTCAGCGAGCCACTGATCGAATGGGCCACGGAGAACAGAGTAAGATTCCTGACCTTCCTTCTTCAAATCTTCAGAAGTGTAGTCAATGGTGAAGTTTGAATCAGGGGAAATCAAAGAAATACGCTCATGAGCGATTTTACGCTGCAAAGGTGCATCTTTGTAATCATCGAATACCTTCGCAAGGGAGTGAGTGTAAATACGACCGCCAGTCATGTTCTTTGCGCCAGCGTAATTACCACGCTCAACAACGAGAACTGACTTACCAGCCTGTGCAAGTGTGTAAGCTGCTACAGAACCTGCGCAACCAGCACCTACAATAATGACATCGAAGTCTGCTTCAGCCATTAATTTTCCTTTCAGAGTAATCATAAAAAGTGCGGAGTGCACCCATCTCTTCCGAAACGGCTACACTCCGCAGAGTCTAAAAACTTAGAGCTTTTCGATCAAAGCAGGGATTACTTTGTAGATATCGCCAACGATACCGTAGTCGCACTGCTTGAAGATAGGTGCATTAGCATCCTTGTTAACAGCGATGATGGTGTCAGCGCCAGTTACGCCAACCATATGCTGCATCTGACCGGAAATACCCAAAGCAAAGTATGCCTTAGGAGCAAGCTGCAAACCGGAAACACCAATGTAGAGGTTACGAGGCAACCAGGTTACATTCTCTGCCAAAGGACGGGAGCAACCGAGTTCGCCGCCTACCTTAGCGCCCAAGTCGCGTGCCATCTGAAGATCCTCTTCAGCCTGGAAGCCACGGCCAGCACCGATAACAACGTCACACTTGGTGAGGTCAGCACCAGTCTTAGGAACTTCCTTAACACCACGAAGAACGAGTGGCTTAGCAGGAGCTACATAAGCGATGGTCTCAACTGCGTCGGTACCAGTTGCTTCTGCAGGAGCAAAGCAAGTAGCAGCAACAGTGTAGATCTTAGTGCCAGTAGCAGTGTTCTGAGCCTCAGCCAAACCACCGAAGTACATGGTGGTTGCTACGTCACCGTTGATTGCGGTTACGTCAGAAACAACAGAAACGCCAAGAGATGCAGCCAAAAGACCAGCAAGAATCTTGTTACGAGGGGTTGGCTCAACGAGAACGATGTCTGCGCCAGCAGCCTCAAAAGCAGCCTTTACACCAGCTGCAGCATTCTCTACAGGCTGACCTGCAGGAAGCTCAATGTCATAAGCTTTATCAGCAACACCAGTTACTGGTGCGCCCTTTACAACAGCAAACTCAACAGCATCAGCGATGGAGCGAGCGCCAGCACAAAGTGCCTTCTGACCGTCGATAGT
>JBJEKV010000036.1:0-6347 GCA_051878815.1 Anaerotardibacter sp.
GTGCGCAAAGCGGTCGATGTTATCCCTGAAGTTTTAGGCTCTATTGCGTCGCTCAGGCCTGAAGGGGTTCCTGCTTGGAGCATGCCTGAGCATTGCCCAAGTTGTGGCAGTAAGGTAGTGCGTGAAAAAGGCGAGGTAGCCTACCGTTGCGTTTCCATTGATTGTCCTGCTCAGGCTCACGAGCGCTTAATTCATTGGGCAAGCCGTGGTGCGCTTGATATTGAAGGTATGGGCGAAGAGATTGTTTCGCGCTTGCTGAAAACGGGTGCTTTAACCGACGTTTCTGACTATTACACGCTCACTGAAGAACAGCTTGCATCTTTGGATATGGAACGTGTCAATAAAGAGGGCGAACCTATTGTTTTGGGTCCGGTAGTGGCTAAGAAGCTTATTTACGCAATTAACCAGAGCAAAACGCGTCCTTTTGCACGCGTGGTATTTGGCTTAGGTATTCGCCATGTTGGCAAAACAAGTGCTGAAATGATTGTCAAAGTTTTTCCATCAATTCAGGCTCTTCAACAGGCAACCGTCGAAGAGCTTTCTCAGATTGATGGTATTGGCGAAGTTATGGCACGTAGCATAGTGAGCTTTTTCAAGACTGAGGATAACCAAAAGGTTATCGAGCGTTTGATTGAATATGGCGTCACGATGGAAAACCTTGAGGTTGAAGAAGAGAAACCTCAAACGTTGGCGAATTTAACCTTTGTTATCACAGGAAGCTTAGTTGAGTCGGGACTCACACGTGATCAGGCTGCTGCTGAGTTGAAAAAGTATGGAGCAAAAGTTTCTGGTAGCGTTTCAAAGAAAACCAGCTTCTTAATTTGTGGCGAAGCGGGAGGTTCTAAGCGAACAAAAGCAGAAACCTTGGGTGTTCCTATTCTTACCGAAAAAGAATTCATTTCTCTTATTGAAACAGGAATCCCACCAGTAGTTCTCAACTAAGAATTACGTGGTAGGCTTGCGTGGTAGATTAACATGATTGATTAACGCACTTGATAAACACGATATGTTAGCGTGAAACGTTAGTGCTATATGGCTAACGTGCTGGTTTTAAAACTGATGGCCGCAAAGAAGAAATAGGGTAGTAATGGCAAAGGTTCGTCTTGATACGTTTCTCGTTGAACAGGGAATGTTTCCTGATACTGACAGCGTTCTTCGTGCGGTCATTGCAAAAGAAGTTCGCGTTGACGATGTCTACGTAAAAAGCGCTGCAATAAAGATAAATCCTGATGCAGATATCTTCATCAAAGGTGGCAAGCAATTTGTCTCCCGCGGTGGTCATAAGATGCAGACTGCGCTTGATTATTTTGAGCAAGACGTCACGGGCTTGCACTGTATTGACGTAGGTTCTTCTACAGGAGGATTTACTGATTGCCTCTTACAGGCTGGTGCAGCATCGGTTGCCTGCGTCGATGTGAATTATGGCATGCTGGCTATGAAGCTTCGCCAAGATAGAAGAGTTTCCGTATTTGAGCGCACTAATATTCGCTTCGCAAAACCTGAAGAACTTGGTGCTCCGTTTGATTTAATTGTGTGCGACTTGAGTTTTATTGGCCTTGCAAGCTTGGCTGAGACCTTTGCCTCACTGGGATGCGCGGGAAGCACGTTTATTGGCCTGATTAAACCTCAGTTTGAGAGCGAACATGATGAAACCGATCATGGGGTAGTTCGCTCTGAGGCAGTGCGCCTCCGTGTTATTGAGGAAGTGTCTTTAGCTCTTCAAGAGGCAGGTTTTGAGGTTATTGGCGTGGTCCCTTCAAAGATAAAGGGACCAAAAGGTAATATCGAATATCTGGTGAAAGCAATTCTGAAGTAGGGATTTTTACAAGGATTCCTTTGCATTCTAGTTACCTTATAAAAATGGAGGCCTTTGACCTCCATTTTAAATACGTATTGAATCTTGTTTTGCGGGGATTCTGAACCCCTTTGCTTACTTTTGAGAATTCTTGGAATTCTTTAAGGTTTTGAGAATACGGGCGGTAGCTTCTTTTCCCATGCCGCCTGCAATTATGGCACTCTCAAGTGTTTTTCTTCCCAGCTCCGGTCCTTTTTTGCTGGCGAAATGAGCTACTTTTCCAATCACCTCAGGAGTTGATTTCGCTATAGATTCAGCTGCACCAGGTGCTTTCTCGGTAATAATTTTTGCATAGACGGGCGCTTTTTCAGCTACAACCTGCGCAACTTCAGGTGCCTTTTGAGCAACAGCTTCTGCGACAATAGGAGCTTTTTCGCTTATAGTTTTCGCAACGTGAGGTGCTTGTTTAAGTGCTTCGGAGGCAATATGAGGAGCTTCAGCTACGGCCTTTTCGCCAAATTGTTTAGCCTGATCTTTTGCTACCGCTCCAATTTTTTCTGCAGCAGTATCAAGTTTCTCCTCAAGAGGAGTTGCCTGGCGACCCGTGAGATTCCTATGGCCCTTGCTGGCTAGCGCAGCACCACCTGCTATAGCTGCGGCTCCAGGACCAGGAAGAATAAGCATCGGAATTCCTGCAGCGCCAAGCGCAACGCCTCCTGCCATTTGAGCTACGCCCTTTGCTTTGGTTAGAGGGGTAGGGTTGGTCTCAATAGGATTTCCGTTTTCATCAAGGATTGTTGCTTCACAGTATGTTTCTTCGCTCATGGGCGCATCCTTCGTAAATAGTTGTTTAAAGGACTAAAAGTGGCCTATAAAGAAAAAGTACCACAGACGGGTACTTTTTCGAATATATGACCTTTGTTTGTGATTAATTCTTGAGGGAATTGATCGGAGCAGGGAAGCGTCCGCCGCGATGTGCGAAAACAGAGCCTGCATACTGGTTGATAGGCATAACTGGTGCAGTTCCTAACAAGCCACCCCAATCAAGCGTGTCGCCTTCCTTCATGCCAATAGCTGGAATTACACGAACAGCAGTGGTCTTGTTGTTGATTACGCCAATTGCGCATTCGTCAGCAATCAAACCGAAGATGGTTTCAACAGAGGTGTCTCCAGGGATTGCAATCATGTCTAAACCAACAGAGCAAACGCAGGTCATAGCCTCAAGTTTCTCCAATGAGAGAGCTCCGCATTCTGCTGCGCGAATCATGCCTGCATCTTCGGATACCGGAATAAATGCACCCGACAAACCGCCAACAGAGGAGCTTGCCATTACGCCACCCTTTTTAACGGAGTCGTTAAGAAGAGCAAGAGCAGCGGTTGTGCCAGGGCCACCACAAGTACCAACGCCAATTGCCTCAAGAATTTCAGCAACGGAGTCACCAGCTGCAGGGGTAGGAGCAAGAGAGAGGTCTAAAATGCCTTTCTGAACGCCCAAACGCTTGCTTGCTTCGCGACTCATCAATTCGCCCGCACGGGTAATTTTGAAGGTAGTTGCCTTAATTGCCTCAGCAATTTCGGTCATATCAGCGGTTGGAGGCATGCTGCGAAGAACCGCATTTACTACGCCAGGGCCAGAAACGCCAACGTTGATTACGGCATCAGCTTCGCCAGAACCATGGAATGCGCCTGCCATGAATGGATTGTCTTCAACAGCGTTTGCGAAAATAACCAACTTTGCACAGCCGATACATGCACGATCTTTAGTAGCTTCAGCAGTTTCTTTTACTACCTCAGACATGCGAAGAAGAGCATCCATGTTGATACCAGCACGAGTAGAAGCAACATTTACCGAAGACATAACGCGGTCGGTTACGGCCAAAGCATGAGGAATGGAATTCATAAGGCGCATGTCAGCATTGCTTGCTCCCTTATGAACCAATGCGCCAAAGCCACCAACAAAGTCTACGCCAACTTCTTTAGCAGCTTTGTCCATTGCCTGAGCAATAGGAGTGAGATCTTCTTGCTTAATTGCTGCAGAGATTTCTGCTACAGGAGTAACGCTAATGCGCTTGTTGATAATTGGAATACCGTATTCACGCTCAAGCTGTTCAGCGGTAGGAACCAACTTCTCAGCACGAGTGCACATGAGGTCATAAACACGGCGAGCAACTTCATTTACATCTTCATGAACGCAGCTACGGGTGTTGAGACCCATAGTAATGGTGCGAATATCAAGATGCTGCTTGTTAACCATTGCTAAGGTTTCAGCAATTTCGGCTGGGGTAATTTGCATATAGTTTCTCCTTATTGTGGATAAAAAATAGATAAAACAACTAAATGTGTTGTATCACACCCATATAGAAGTACAAGTTTATGTTTTTTCGGATAAAATAGCTATATGAATAATTTGAAAGACACTACAAATCTGCATTTGGGCATCGACGTAGGCTCAACCACAGTAAAAGTGGCAGTTCTTGATGCAGATAACACTATCAAACATGCGGTTTATCGTCGTCACCACGCTGATGTACGAGCAACCGTCCTTGAAGTACTCAAGGAAGCTGCAGAGCAATTCCCAACAGAGGAAATTACCGTTGCCATTACTGGCTCGGGTGGTCTTTTGTTGTCTGAATGGCTCAATATCACCTTTGTGCAAGAAGTAATTGCATCAAAGACTGCAGTTGAAACCTTTATCCCAAAGACCGATGTTGCAATCGAACTTGGTGGAGAAGACGCAAAAATCATCTATTTTGATAATGGCATTGAGCAGCGTATGAATGGTACGTGCGCTGGTGGTACGGGTGCCTTTATTGATCAGATGGCTGCGCTTCTTAATACCGATGCGTCAGGTTTGAATGAACTTGCAGAACATCACACCGTTCTTTATCCAATTGCATCTCGCTGTGGCGTATTTGCAAAAACAGACGTTCAGCCTCTCTTGAATGAGGGTGCGAAGAGGGAAGACATTGCTGCATCCATCTTCCAGTCGGTAGTAACTCAGACTATTTCTGGTTTGGCTTGCGGTAGACCAATTCGCGGCCATATTGCCTTTTTGGGTGGCCCACTTCAGTACCTCCCTCAGCTTCGCAAGCGTTTTTATGAAACACTTGATTTAGATGAAGAGCACATTATCGTTCCAGAAAATGCTCATCTCTTTGTAGCAAGTGGTTGCGCTATTGCGGGCGCAGACGGCAAGAAAGAGAAAATCTCTGAGGTAGTAAGTCGCTTAGAGCAATTGGGCGACGTACAGGGTTCCGAAGTTGTTCGTCTCCCTCCTTTGTTTGCAAATGATGAAGAGTATCAAGAATTCAAGGATCGTCACAACAAAGAATGCGTTAAACGAGGTGACTTAGCTTCCTATAAGGGTGTTGCATATCTCGGTATTGACGCAGGTTCAACTACGTTTAAGGCTGCTTTGATTGGCGAAGATGGATCACTTCTTTGGAGCTCTTACCAGAATAACAAGGGTGACGTTCTTGGCTGTGCTAAGCGTGCAGTTTCTGAGCTTTATGAATCACTCCCTCTTGATGAGGATGGAAACGAAGCAGTTACCATTGGCCATGTAACCGTTACGGGCTATGGTGAGCATCTTTTGTTAGAAGCTCTTCGCCTTGATTCTGGCGAAATTGAAACCGTAGCTCACTTGCGCGGTGCTCAAGAAATGCTTCCTGGTGTTGAGTTTATTCTTGACATTGGTGGTCAGGACATGAAGTGCTTGCGTGTTAAGGACGGCGTTATTGAGCACATTATGCTCAACGAAGCATGCTCCTCTGGCTGCGGCTCCTTCATTGAGTCATTTGCTTCTGGCTTGAATCTTGATGTTAAGGAATTTGCTCAGACGGCAATCAGCGCTAAGAATCCGGTTGATTTGGGTAGTCGTTGTACCGTATTTATGAACAGCCGCGTTAAGCAGGCTCAAAAAGAAGGTGCAACCGTTGGTGACATTGCTGCTGGTTTGGCACTTTCTGTTATCAAGAATGCACTCTTTAAGGTTATTAAGATTCGCGACCCTAAAGAAGTTGGTAAGAAAGTTATCGTTCAGGGTGGTACCTTCTTGAACGATGCAGTTTTGCGTTCTTTCGAACAGCTTGCAGAAACTAATGCGGTTCGTCCTGATATTGCAGGCAATATGGGTGCATATGGTGCAGCACTTTTGGCACGTGACCGTTATCATGTGCAGGTAGCGGGCCAGGATGCACAGAGGAAAACCTCTATGCTCAGCCTTGAAGCGCTCAATATGCTTAACCCAACTCATAAGAATGTACGTTGTAAGGCTTGCTCTAACCACTGCTTGCTTACTATTAATGACTTCGGTGTTGATGAAGTAACGGGTAAGCGCCGTCGTTTCACAACCGGTAACAGGTGTGAAAAGGGTGCAGGTAATGTTGCAAAATCAGTTACCGTTCCAAATCTCTTCGATTGGGAAACTGAGCGTTTGTTTGACTACTACAAGCCTCACACTAAAGAAACTCAGACTCGTGGTACCGTAGGTATTCCACGCGTTTTGAATATGTTTGAGAACTATCCATTCTGGTTTACGTTCTTCAACGAG
>JBJEKV010000037.1:0-6324 GCA_051878815.1 Anaerotardibacter sp.
AAACCAACGAAAGATTGCAAAGGGTCAGCGAGGCTCTCACGCCAAAGCATCCGATGTAGGTTCTGAACGTATATCGGGTGGAATTTGGTCGAAAGAAAACCAAACCAGTCGTTTCTCTCAGCGAAAGAATAATTCAACGCTCGGTTCGGGTCTTACTCAAAGGACTCAATCGGGTGGCAGAGTGTATTCCTCAAAGGGCCATCTTCTTTCAGGCGGAATAGCAGGCTTTTTCAATAACAAAATATTCAAGATTGTTGGCATCGTTTTGGTTGCTCTTATTCTTGTTGGTGGCGTTGATGCTCTTGTTAACGGAAACAAGATTTATCCAGGAGTGAAGGTTGGTACCGTTGAGGTTGGTGGCCTCACCGTTGAAGAGGCTGAATCTTCAATCCAGGCCGTATACGGAACTCGTTTCGCAAACAATAACGCCGTCTTCTACAAGAATGAAGACGCTAAGAATAATCCTCAAAGCTCCGATACGGGAGGCATCTCTGAGGAAGATATTTCGTATGACGAAGCAGTAAGTAGCAGAGTTCAGTGGACCGTAACGCCAAGCACGGTAGGGGCAACCTTCGACGTATCGGGATATGCCCGCCAAGCCTTTGAAGTTGGCCGAAGTGACGGAGGAATTATCGCTCGACTTGGATCGCTTATTTTGGGCAACACTATCGAGCCAAAAATTACCGTTAACGAACAGTCCCTTGACACGCTTCATACCATGTTTACAAAATCTGTTGGCACCTTGCATGTTGACTACGGTATCAAGATGGTTGATGCGGTTGCACAAGTAACCCCTGGTAATGATGGTGATGAAGTAACGAGCGAATGGATTCTTAACTGCCTTAATGAGACGTTCATGAACTCAGACCAATCAAATGGTTACGTGCTTCAGACTGAGCATATTCCAATTCAGGTTGACGAAGCTGCTGCAACTGAGTGTGCTGAAAAGATTAATTGCTCCATTGCTCAAGGTGCGCTCTTTACATATGGCGAACATAGCTATCAAGCATCGCGTCAAGAGCTTGCTGATTGGATTACTACTGAGGTTGTAAAGAATGCCTTTGGAACTACCTTAGAGCCACGTTTTGACGAGCAGCTTGCAAAAAGTACACTTCTGAGCAATTTGAGCTCTTCAATTGATAAATCAACCCTGGAAGTTCACTTCTCAATTGATGAAAATAAAGAGGTAACGGTAACTTCAAATGCTCAGGGCCAAGTTCCTGCAGTATCGGCAGCTGTTGATGAAATGAATAAGTCATTCTTCAAGACAACGGAAGCGCGGTCAACGCCAGAAATTAAAGTTGAAAGCATAGAAATGCCTGAGAGTATGACGTACCAGGATGCTATGGATCTTGGACTCATCTCCAATTTCTCAAGCTTCACTACGACGTATGCCGCAGGTGCTCAGGCTCGTAACCACAATATCCATACGGCAGCTGATTTGCTGTCCTATTCGGTTGCTCCTGCAAATGGTGGTATCTGGTCATTTAACGAAATTGCGGGCGAAGCAACTGTTGAAAAGGGATACCAAGAAGCCCACGCTATTGTGTCTGGCGAATTGACTGACTCAATTGGCGGTGGCATTTGTCAGGTTGCAACAACGGTATATAACGCTGTATATGATGCGGGATATCCAATTGTTGAGCGCAGAAATCATACCCTCTACATTGCAAGTTATCCTGCAGGTAGAGACGCGGCAATTGCGTATCCAACCTACGATCTTCGTTGGAAAAACGATACTACCTCAGATGTTTTGGTAATCATGAGCTATACCGATACCTCTGTTACCTGCTCTTTGTATGGCGTTGATCCTGAGTATCAGGTTTCTACCGAAACAGGAGAATTCGAAGAAGGAAAGAAATACGTTACTGAGTACAAGGTTGATAAAGAACTTGCAACCGGTACTGAGTATGTCCAAACAAGCGGTGCTGATGGCTGCTCCATTACCGTTGTTCGCACGGTAAAAGATAAGGATGGAAACGTTCTGCATGAGGATACTTTCGAATCCATCTATCAACCGCAAAATGAAATCATAGTTCGCGGAGGAGCGTAATGATACAAACAAGTAGTTTTCCGAAAAAGATGCGTACGCGCTTAGGGTGTTTATTTCTTGCTTTAATCCTGAGCTGTACGCTGTTCGTACCGTTTGCGTATGCGGACGTTCGCAATAGTGACATCATTAAGGGTGAAACGGTATCAACGCAGGGTTTTTCTGCTTCTCTCTGTCCAAGCATTAATGCTGAATATGCCTATTTGGTAGATGCTAACGGCACGGTGTTTTTTGAGCGTAATTCGAGCGAGCGCGTACAAATTGCATCTTTGACTAAAATCATGACTGCTCTTGTTGCAGTTCAATACGGTGATTTGGACGATACAACCATTACAGTAAGCCAAAACGCTGCTACGATTGGCGAATCTTCTGCTTCTCTTAAAGCAGGGGACTCCATGAACTTGCGCACTGCTTTGAAGGCTCTTATGGTGTGCTCAGGCAATGACGCAGCGGTTGCAATTGCTGAATCTATGGGAGACTCAATTCTTAATAAGCTTCCAAAAAATAACTCTGATAGCAATTTCCCTACTAATGGCTATGACGCGTTTGTTTACGCTATGAACCTCAAGGCACAAGAGTTGGGCATGAACGACTCCCTTTTCGCTAACCCTCATGGCCTTGACTTTGATCAGTATGACAAGGAAATGTATTCCACCGCAAAAGACGTGTATCTCATGTCTAAGGCATTCATGGATGATAGTTACTTGTCCTCTATTGTTTCTAACGAAAGCGAAAGCATTACCGTAACACGCGATGGTGCTCAAGTTGAGCTTGTTTTGGAATCAACCGACGAATTACTTGGTGTCTATAATGGCGCTTGCGGTATCAAGACTGGCTTTACGAATAAAGCAGGAGCATGTTTTGCAGGTGCTTGCAACAAGAACAGCAAGATGCTCTATTCGGTTGTTTTAGGTTCAGCTGATGAGACTCAGCGTTTTGAAGATACTAAAGCATTATGGAATTGGTACTACGACAATTATGTAAACTATAATTTCGTACACTCGGATGAAAAAACTTCCTATCAAACTAATGACGGGGAACAGAAAACCGTTCCTGTAGTAGCATATGAATCTCATAAGGGTTGGGTAGACAAAACCTTCAAGGTCACCCTTGAAAACCCAAATGAATATGTTGAAGTGTTCAGACTTGATGGTAACGTAAGTCAAGAGTTCCATTTTGATGACGTAGTTGCAGACGTCCATATTGGAGATAAGGTTGGCACGGTTGACTTCAAGCAGAACAATCAGGTTATTGCTACCGCTACGGTAGTGGCAGCTGAAGAATGTGCAGGACCAAACTTTATTGAAGGTATTGGTGTTTGGTTCGACAGATTAATTAGAACTATTACTGGTCAAGAAACTGAAGCACAGTCAGTAGTAGTGAATAAGACACCTGTTCTTATTAGTGGAAACAGTGCTTCAACTAACTTCTAGTTGATACAGAAAGGAGAATGCCATGGCAGTATGTCCCGTTTGCAGTTGGGAAGGTAGCGATGAATTTTCAGTTTGTCCTTCTTGCGGCTTTAAATTTCAGGGTGGAACCGTTCAGTTTAAAGCGGTGCCAGGTTCTTTAAACGAAAAGCCTTCTGAGTCAACAAAGAAGCCTCGTTTGACTATTAAATATGGTAAATCTGAGGGTCTCACCTTTGAGCTTTCGAAGGATGTTATGACTCTTGGTCGTGATCCGAAATGCGATATTCTTTTGAGCGATATGACCGTCTCCCGTATCCATGCCGAAATCGAGCATAACCGTGATGCATGGATCATTCGAGACATGAAATCATTCAATGGAACATGGCTTAACAATAAGGCAATTGAAATCGTCTCCTTACGTGATGGCGATGTAATTCAAATTGGTTCTTTTATTCTTCAGTTCCACGAATAAGAGTTCCAGATTTTTAGACAAGGATTGTGTATGAAACTTCTTTCGGGAAATGAGGCAATTGCGCAGGGTGCATGGGAAGCAGGTGCTCACATTGGTGCAGCATATCCTGGTACTCCTTCCACAGAAACCATGGAAACCTTCGCAAAGCTTCCAGGTGTTTATGCTGAATGGTGTAATAACGAAAAGGTAGCATTAGAGGTTGCTATGGGCGCTTCTATTGCAGGTGCTCGTACCTTAGTTACCATGAAGCATGTTGGTGTTAATGTATGTGCTGACCCTCTCTTTACTGCTGCATACTGTGGCGTAAATGGTGGTCTTGTTTTGCTTGCTGCAGACGACCCAGGAATGTTCTCTTCTCAGAACGAACAGGACTCTCGTTATTACGCAATGGCTTCTATGGTTCCAATGCTTGAGCCTGCAGACTCTCAGGAAGCACTTGAATACACCAAGAAGGCGTATGATCTTTCTGAAAAGTTTGATACCCCGGTAATGCTCAGGTCTACCGTTCGTATCTCTCACACGAAGACCCCGGTTGAGTGTGGAGAGCGTGTTGAAGTACCTGTTAAGGATTACGAGTCAAACTCCGCCAAATACGTCATGATGCCCGCATTCGCAAAGCCTCGCAGAAAGGTTTTGGCACAGCGTGTAGAAATGATGAAGCAGTGGGCTGAATCCTGTGAATTTAACACCATTGAGCGCACTGATTCTTCTATTGGCATTATCTGTGCTGGTTCTTGCTACCAGCACGTAAAGGAAGCATGCCCAGACGTTAACATCTTCAAGCTTGGTTGCGTATGGCCTCTTCCTGAAAACGCATTAGTAGACTTTGCGCTTTCTGTTGACGAAGTATACGTGGTAGAAGAAGCATCAACCTATTTATCTGATGCCGTAGCTTCTGCTGGCATTGTTCTTAATTCTTTCGAAAATCCACTTCCTGAAGTAGGAGAGATTCATCCTGAGGATATTCTCTTTGCACTTGGTAGAGAGCTTCCTGAGCACGAAGAGACTCTCACTGATGTTCCTGGTAGACCTCCAGCACTTTGTGCAGGCTGCCCTCATAGGTTGGTATTCAAGGAATTGAGCCGCATGAAGGCAATCGTAACCGGTGACATTGGTTGCTACACCTTGGGTGGTCTTCCTCCACTAAACGCCATGGATACTACCCTTGATATGGGTGCTTCCGTATCTATGGCACACGGTTTTGAGCTTGCCCTTCAGGGAACTAAGCATAGGCCGGTAGTTGCCGTAATTGGTGACTCCACTTTCGCTCACTCAGGCCTTTCTTCCTTATTGAGCACCGTTTACAACAAGGGTGTAGGCACCGTTTGCATTCTTGATAACCGTACTACGGCAATGACTGGTCAGCAGGGTAATCCATTTAATGGCATTACGTTGCAGAATAGGCCTTCTAACGAATTGAACCTTCCTGCAATTTTGGAAGCTTTGGGCGTTGATAACCTCCATGTAGTTGATCCATTCGACATGAAGGCTGTTCGCAATACTCTTCGCCAGGCAACAACTAATGATGCGCTTGACGTAATTATTTTCCAGGGTCCTTGCGTTTTGCTTACTAAGAATAACAACAAGCCAAAGTATTGCGTTTCTGAGGAATGCGAAGCATGTGGTATTTGTTCTACCTTGGGTTGTCCTGCAATCTCCAAAGATGAAGAAACAGGCAAGGCAATTATTGACGAAGAAATGTGCGTAGGTTGCAATCAGTGTGCTCAGTATTGTGCTTATGCTGCTATTAATCAAAAGGAGCAATAATGGATAAAGACCAAGTATTTACCATTCTCTTAAGCGGTGTAGGCGGTCAGGGTACCATTACTGCTGCTACCATGTTGGCTCGTGTTGCGGGCGCTGCTGGTCTTGATTGTAAGGTTTCTGAGATTCATGGTATGTCCCAGCGCGGCGGTGCAGTTACTACTGTTGTTCGCTTTGGTAAGTCGGTTCACTCTATGGTGTGCGACAAGGGTTGTGCTGATAACATTGTTTCTTTTGAAGCAATCGAGGCACTTCGCAATATTGAATTCTTGAAAAAGGGCGGCTTCTTGGTAGTAAACGATGAGGAGATTAAGCCTCTGCCTGTTCTTATTGGTAAAGCAGAGATGCCTCAAAATGCTCGTCAGCGTTTGATCGATTACGGAGCTACTCTTATTCCTGCAGGTCAGATTGCACGTGATGCAGGAACTGCAAAATGTATGAATGTTGTTTTGTTGGGCGCTATGGCTACCACGCTTCCGTTCGAAGTGGAATTGTGGGAGAAAGTTATTCGCGAAAACGTTCCTCCAAAGACAATTGACATTAATGTTGCAGCATTCAAAATGGGCTACGATTTCGCAAAGGGGAATTAATCATGAGCATTTCTCAGGTTAGTGTTTTTGTTGAAT
>JBJEKV010000038.1:0-6300 GCA_051878815.1 Anaerotardibacter sp.
CAGACCTGCCGAATATACCGGTGCAATAACGTGCTGAACAGGAAGATTCTCAATAAGCTCCCAACACGTATCAGCCATTTCAGGGCCTTTGCCTTCGAAATTTCCATGAGCTAAACGAGCATTCGTAATGTGTTCAGTAGGAAGACAAATGCAAGGAATATTAATCGTGGTTTCCAACTTCATCTGTTCTTCAATGATTTCTGGCTCACACATTACGCCGTAAATCTTATCTGCATCTTCGATAAAATCCTGAGATGCAAGAGCAAAATCATAGGAAGCAGACATCACAAGAACGTCTTTATGTAAACGTAACTGCAAATCAGCCATTAGAATCAACTCCAGACTAAAATACGCGTTATTAACCCTTAAACTTTGCGTAAAGTTTATTGTTGGTATCAAGCCAACTTTCAATAGTGCCAGTATCAAAGCCATCTTCTTCTTTGATTACTAACGCGTACATTTCTTCTTCTTTGAGAACCTGATCGAGCGCATCAGTAAGCTGAATCTCTCCACCGGTAGTAGGCTTAGCTTCGGAAAGGAGTTCCATTACGCGTGGAGAAAGAAGATACCTACCAAAAACGGTAAGATTAGTAGGAGCATCTTCAACTGCCGGCTTCTCAACTAAGGAAGAAACCTTCCATACATCATCAGAAACTTGCTCACCCGCAATAACGCCAAAACGGCTTACTTCTTCCATTGGAACAGGCAATACGGCAATAACATTTGCACCATTATGAGCGTCAGATACTTCCTTCATTTTGATAAGCATCTGATTATCAGGAACAATAACGTCACCAAGGAGTACGAAGAATGGCTCACCATTAATAGTATCTGCTGCGCAGTGAACCGCATGACCAAGGCCAAGAGGCTCGTCCTGATACACGTAGCTTACGTTCAAGTTTCCCGCATGAGCAACCTTATCAGCGTAGGAATCTTTTCCGCGGCTGCGAAGCTCCTGTTCAAGTGCAGGATTTGGAGCGAAGTGCTCTTCGATAGATTTTTTATCACGACTATTAATAATTACCACTTCATCAGCTGCTGAAGCTAATCCTTCTTCAACAACATACTGAATTACTGGTTTATCAACAACAAGAAGCATCTCTTTTGGTTGTGCTTTAGTTGCTGGCAAAAAACGACTTCCGAGGCCAGCGGCAGGAATTAAAGCTTTCATTAACATCCTTTCAAAAAACCATTGCTCCAAATATTACCACCAACCCCTCAAAACGCCTATCAGAGGAATGTGTCATCCGAAGACTTCCACACAAAGCAGAAAACAAAATGCGAGAGAAAAATGAGTGCTACAATAAGCATCGTTCGAAATTCACGTGGGGATGTAGCTCAGTTGGGAGAGCGCGACGTTCGCAACGTTGAGGCCGTGGGTTCGATCCCCATCATCTCCACCATTTTTCTCTTCGGGACTACAAAAGTGGTCTTCTTTCTCAAAAGTTGCTTTCGCTCTATTTCTCCAAGGCTTTCCAAGCACTCATTGCCTTATGAGCTACCTAAGCGCTTTTGGTGGAGAAAAGTCAGCCTACCTCCTTTTCAGGCCCTCATTTTCATTTCAATTCGACCTGATTTTTTAACTCAAGAAAGCTAAATACCTATGAATGAATATGCAATTAATCAGGCTTGAAAAAGAAAACATACAGTAGAATAGTTTGAAGTGCTCGGTACCCGAAGGAGAGGGTGTCAGTGAAAGAAATCTTTGAACACGCTTCATTAGAAAGTGTATTTGAAGCCTTAAGTGAGAGGGTTAGATTTCTTTGTGCTCTTTTCCTATTTTTCGCTGCACTTTTGAGCAACAGCTTGCTCTTTCTTTTAGTCCTCTTCTGGATTGAACTCCATTTCGCGAACTATTTTAATAAGCTCAATCAAGCAAAACGATTCGTAAAACTCACTCTTCCCTACGGAATTCTTTTATCTATTATTCCTCTTTATTTTTTCTGTGGTGGAACACCGCTGGTGAAGTTTCCATGGGGTTATTTAGGAACGGAAAACATTTTTTCCTGCATTCTCATGTGGATCAAAATTCCCCTTGACTTCATTCCTTTAATGTTTTTCTGGTCTGGCCAAACCCTTTTAGAACCTGAAGAATTCCTGGCTCAGGTTGCGCCAAATAGAAAAGCAAAAGAGCTTAAAAAAGTTGCAAAGAAGTACAAAAAGAAGACAACGTATGCAAACCTCTGCCCTACCTTAGTAGCTCAAAAAGGTGGTTCACATCAAGTTCAGCAAGAAAGCCGTACGTTTAATCCGTTTATTGATGATGAGGAATTAGAGTTTAGCGAAGAGCCAATTTCGCCGTTTACTACCCTCAAACAGTTCTTCTTTCCAAAACCTAAGCCTCACGAGAATTCCTATAAGCAAGCAAAAACCTTAGGAAAAGAAGCTTCTGAGCGCTACATTCGAGAAGTGCATAATCTTGAGTTGAATCTTGCTTTCTCAAATAGCTCGCTTACGAACAGTTCTGAAAACACGCAAAACAAGAAGCTGTCACAAACTGAGTTATTTGCCTTAGCGGTTTGTTTTCTTTTGATTATATGCGGAATGTGGTGTGGCATACTTGTTCATGTATTGGCATTTTAGGCGATAGTCTAGCTTGGCGGTCTGGACTAGCCTCCGAACCCACACTCTGGGTCAGTGTTCAGATAAGTATTCTTGAAACTTTATGACCAGGGTTCGGATACTCGTTCTGGGCACAGAAACAAAAAACTCACCCGAAGGTGAGTTTAATTTGCATGTCAGAAAAAATTCTTAGATGAGATCATCTTCCATCTCGTTTTGATCCTCATCAAGAGCATCCATTTGGTCGAGAGGGTCATTGTCTTTCGAATCATCCTCGATAAAGGTGCCGAAAATCTTTTCGCCATTGCTGCTCAACTCAACCATGCCAGTAAGAATGTCTACATACTGATAAGACTGACGAGCTGCTACCCCACGCTTACGCTTAATTTCCATAATGAAAAGCTGAGGGTGAACCTGTAACAAAAGACCTTCGTTCTGAACAATTTTTGATCTACCCATGTTTGCACGAACATGGAGTGTTTGACCTACATACTCGTTGAGTGTTTCACGAATTGTGTCAATAATGAGAGCCTGTTTTGCCAAATCCATTTACTAATAATCCTTCTAAAACCACAGTAAAACTTTGATAGTATATCACATTTTAACTAATACTATAAGCACGATAATGCTACTACTTTAGTTTACTGCAGTACTATTTCTCTAGAAAATATCTATAAGCTTCGCCAAGCGAAATGAATTGTTCAAGAGTCAAATGCTCGCCCCTCTCATTCGGAGCAATAGAGGCGCGCTCGAAAATGTCTGATAAATGCTGAAGAATATGATCATCACACGTCTGTTCGTTGGTGAAATAACTCTTGCAAGAATTAGCAATCGTTTTTCTTCGATTAGCAAACGCTGCATCAGCCATTATCATGGTTGCTTTTCGCAGTTCAGGGCTCATGTCTTGATAATCAGCATTTCTCTCAAGCTTAATTACCGCACTCTTAACACGAGGTTGTGGAAAGAAATTGCCCTCAGAAACAGAGAAACGACCTGCTGGTTTTGCGTAAAGATTAAGCTTCACTGTGTAGGCGCCATAGTTCTTTGTGCCAGGACTCGCAGCCATTCTATCAGCAACTTCTGCCTGAACCATAACCGTAGCGCTCTGCATACAATCAAGCTTTTCGAAAAGATCAAGAACAATAGTTGCAGCAACCGCATACGGAAGGTTAGAAATTAACTTACAAGGAAGTTCAGGATATACCGCGCTCAATGATTCAGGGGTAACTTCAAGCGCGTCCCCTGAAATTAAGGTAAAGGATTCTTCCCATTCACTACAGGTATACTCAAGAACTTGCGGCAAATCAGTGTCTCGCTCAACGGAAATAACATGACCTGCCTGCTTAAGAAGCGCTACGGTGAGCGTTCCAATGCCAGGACCTACTTCGATAACGACATCATCTTTGGACACCTGAGCCAAATCACAGATTTTTGATACTACTCCGTCGTTAATAAGAAAATGCTGACCTAAAGACTTTTTAGTATTAAGACCAAATCGTTCTAAAACCTTACGTGTCTCAGAAACACTAGCCAAATAAGAAAGTTTTGCCATCCTTATTCCTTTAAATGATTAACCAATAGAGCGTATCTACGGTGTTGTTTTTACCTTATAACGTCACAGTTTCAAACGTGAGTTCTTTGTTTAAACCAATATACGGTCTAACTTCGTCAATTTCATAGTTTGCCAAGGCAAAAGCACTCCTAATGGTTGCTAATGCAGGCTCATAGCCATGAGGGTCGTCTGCCATGGAATCCCCCAAAAGATACACCTTCAACGGTTTCTTTGGTGGTAGCTCTTCGCCAGACTTTTTTAACTCAAGACGTTCCCAAAATAAAGGCTGGAACCTATCAAGCAACGCTTTGAGCTGAGAAGGAACTCCGCTGAAATAAACAGGGCACGCAAGATACACTTGATCAGCGTTAATAATTTCATCAATAACATCATTAGCATCATCATCGATTACGCAACAAGGATTAATTCGACAATAATCACAGCCGTTGCAACCCGTTACGTTTAAATCTGCCAAATCATAACGAATAATCTCATCATCAGGGCACTCTAAAAGAAAATGCTTCTCAATAAGGGTGATTACTTTTGCACTGTTGCCATTAATGCGTGGACTTCCCACCAAAAGAATATGCTTCATGTCTCCAAACCTCCCCAACCTACATTCGTTATAACGTGCGGTCTTTATTAAGTAAACCTTGGGAGTTGTCATACAACGTAGAAAGGAATTCCCTCTTCTCTTCGTCAGAATCGCAACCGAACAGTTCGAGCATACATTCCACAGTGAAAATCACATGCTCAGGACCGCATTCGATTCCACGCAGTGGTTCAGGAGTCATAAACGGACTATCGGTTTCGGTAAGAAGACGAGAGCGCGGAACCTCTAGGGCTCCCTCCCTTACGTAATCGCAGTTTTTAAACGTAAGAGGACCACCATAGGCAATATAGCAATCCTGCTCAACCCATGGTTTTAAAACATGCTTATCTAAATTGAAGCAGTGAAGGAGAACACCCTGCTCAGGGAAGCCTTCCTCTTGAAGAATTTCAAAGCCTTCATCATGCGCATCTCTCATATGAAGAATCAAAGGGAGATTTGCTTCCTTTGCCATTCTGATTTGATAGGCAAACACTTCTCGCTGGTCTTCGGGAGCACTCTTGTTGTAATAGTAATCTAGGCCAACTTCACCAACAGCACATACGCGCGGATCTTCAAGATAGCGTCTCATGGATTCTTTTTTCTCCTCAGAGAAAAGACGCGCATTATGAGGATGGCAGCCAATAGCTATGCGAACCTCAGGAAGCTTGTTTTCCAAATGTTCTAAGCCCCAGTCTTTCAAAATAGCCTTGGCTTGCTCTTGCCAGAGTTCAAGATTTTCGAAGGTCTTCTCAGGATTCTCCGTTATGTCAGTAATTGTGCAAATAAACCCAATGTTATACACAGCACAACGAGCAAGAGACAAAGGAGCACTCGTAATGCAATCCAAATGCGCATGCGTATCTGCAAGAGGACCAAAATCAATGGTTGGAGCAGGAATCTCTTTAAACTTGCCCTTCTTTCGCTTTTGTCTGAACGTAGCGTCATAAAACAGCGTAGAAGGACCCAATCCTACCCCCGTAATAATCTCAGGGTTTATATCAGGATTGCGAAGAAGTATTTCATTTCTGGTAAGAATATCCATTACATCTCTTAACTAAAAGTAGGCACAGTACTGCTTACTGTGCCTACTCATTATTCGCTGGTTTAACCAATGTTTAAGTTAATAGCTTCAACGTCCAAGCGAGGGAAAAGAGGATCTCCGGTTGTTACTTCATTAGCGGAAGGCAACTGTCCCCACTTGGTTGCAGACTCAATGTCGCAAATTGCAGTTACATCGCCCAAGCTCAAGCGAGCAAAAACTTCCTTTGAAGTGTTTGGCATGAATGGAGCCATATACAATGCAATAATGCGAATAGCTTCCAAGGAGTTATAAATAACCGCACGGAGCTGATCCTGAGTCTCTTCGCTCTTTGCCAAATTCCAAGGAGCGGACTCTTCAACATACAAATTAACACGCTTAGCAAGCTTCTGAACGGCAGCTGCAGCACCGCTGAAGTCTACATCAGTCATGCACTTGTCATACTCTGCGTAGAGCGAATCAGCAATCTCTCTGAGAGGATTGTCTTCAGCGCCTGCAGGAGCCTCAGGAACCTGAGAGTCGAAGTACTTCTTAGTCATGTTGAATACGCGAGAG
>JBJEKV010000039.1:0-6295 GCA_051878815.1 Anaerotardibacter sp.
CTGAGTCTGAAGAGGCAATTCAGACAAGAATGGCCAATGCAAGGGTAGAGCTTTTGGCCAAAAAAGAGTATGATATAGAGCTCGTAAATGATAATATTGATAAGGCAACGGACGCGTTAGTGGACGTTGTTAATAGCTTCGCTAATGTATAAAGGATTACTATGAGCATTATTGAACCAAAAATTGACACTTTGCTTGACAACACTGACCAGGATCGTTTCTTGCTCTGCGCACTTGCTTCTAAGCGTGCTCAGGACGTAAATGACATGATGAGAGGTCAGCGTTCTCGCGCAATTGAACTTGATACTGCTGTTGATATTGCTAAGGCAAACAAACGTCGTCCTTTGAGCATTGCATTTGATGAAATTGCAAAAGGTGATGTTTCTTTCGACGAATCTACTATTGATATCAACAATCACTAATTAGGTAGGTACCCTTGTTCCAACGTGTTTGTTTAGTTCATTATCACGAAATTGGATTAAAAGGAAATAACCGATCAGCGTTTGAAAAGCGTCTTGTTTCTAATATCAAGGCGCTTTTGCATTCTAGTCCCATTTCAAAGGTAACGCGCATTTCTGGTAGATTGTGCATTCTTATGAATGAGGATGCTTCTTATCAGGAAGCATGCGAAGTAGCTGATCTTGTTCGTTATATTCCTGGTGTTGCGCGTATTTCTTGCGGCTATAAAACCTCACAAGTTCTTGAAGAGATGTACGATATTGCCGTACGTGCTTTACAGGATGTTGAGGACTTTGAAACCTTTAACGTTCATGCACGCCGTGCCCATACTGATTTTGAGATTCACTCTATGGAGCTCAATCAGTTGTTTGGCGCTCATCTTTGCCGAAATTTCCCTGAGAAAAAGGTTAACGTAAAGAAGCCTGACGTTGAGGTAAGGGTAGAAGTAATTGAAGGCTCTACCTATATTTATGCACGTAGTCTTCCTGGCGTTGGTGGCCTACCGGTAGGCACTGCTGGTAAGGTTATGTGCCTCATGTCTTCTGGTATTGACTCTCCGGTTGCTTGTTGGAGAGTTGCTCGTCGTGGTGCAGTGTGTTGCGGTATTCATTTCTCTGGTAAACCTGAGGTTGCTAATGTGAGTGAATATCTTGTTGATGACATTGCACACGTTCTTGAGAAAACAGGATGCATTGCGCGTGTTTATATTGCACCAATTGGAAAATACCAAAAGGAGATTGCCAAGCGAGTTCCTCCTGCATACCGTATCATCATGTATCGTCGCTTCATGATGATGATTGCCGAGCGCGTAGCTCAACTTGAAGGCGCAAAAGCGCTTGTTACGGGTGAGAGCTTAGGACAGGTAGCTTCTCAGACTATTGATAATATTACTTGCACTAATGATGCTGTTTCGATGCCGGTATTTAGGCCTTTAATTGGTTCTGACAAGGTTGATATCATTCGCGACGCTCAAGAGTTGGGAACCTTTGAGATTTCCTCTCAGGATGCTCCTGATTGCTGCACGCTCTTTATGCCACGTAGCCCTGAGACTCATGGCAAACTTGATGTGGTATATGCTGCGGAAGAGAAGCTTCCCCTTGATGAGTGGATCGAAGAGATTCTTGATAACCTTGAAATTCGCGATTATAACTGCCCCGGTTATAAGCGTAAGAAGATTCGCAGGAATGGAGTTAGTGAAGCCGCTAACGAGGGTGCTTCTGGCGAAGGTTGCTCTCACGAAGGTGTTTCTGGCGAAGATAGTTCTAGTGAAGGCGTTCCTGGCGAAACTGCTACTGAGAATTCCGCTGCTTCTGAAAGTCGCTTAACCGTTCAAGAGTAATTTTGCTTGTGTAATAATTGCCATTGTATGAGTAAAGTAAGATGAAAATCTCCTACTAATGTAAGAGCAGATTAGACGGTACAGTTCTTACTAAGCGTGGTCAGTTTAAGAAACAGTTCAAAATAATTTAAACTTTCTTTAAGATTTTTAGACTAGAGTCCCTCCGAAAGGAGGGATTTTTATGTCGTTTCTATCTCGCACACCATCAAGCTTTTCTCGGGCATTGAGATTGTTTGAAAATCCCACCATGCTTATAGGAGCGGCGTTTCTTATCCTCGTCATTCTTGGAATAGGGTTTTACTCATTTACGTCTCTCACGTCATCTGAAAGTGAAATGCTGGTTGTACAGACTGAGGAATGTGAAGAACAGGAACCTGCTAAAACAGTTACTGTCCACGTTGTTGGTGCAGTAGTAAACCCCGGGGTATATGAGCTTGAAGAAGGCTCGCGTATTAATGATGCTATTCAGAGTGCGGGAGGTTTTAGTCAAGACGCAGAAACCAGTGCGCTTAATCTTGCTCGGGTGCTTGTTGATGGCGAGCAGCTCTGTGTTTATACGCAGGAAGAATATAGAGCGCTTACTCAAAACCAAACAAATCAGTCAGGATCTTCGGATTATCAGAACTCCTCATCAGGAGCTTCAAGCGGAGTAAGCTCTTCTACTTCCTCTGCTTTAGTAAACATTAATAGTGCGCCTCAAAGTCAGTTAGAAACCCTTCCGGGAATCGGAGAAGCTACCGCAAAGAAGATAATAGCGTATCGTGAAGAAGTGGGTCCTTTTACAAAAACAACTGACCTGATGAAAGTATCCGGAATTGGAGAAAAGAAGTTTGATGCACTAAAGGACCTTATCTGTGTTTAAGAAGGATGAAATACCTGGATTTGCTTTTCAATCTGATGCAAATCCCGCATTAACGATCTTTCCCGAAAAACCTTCAATTCCTTTTTCGCTCATCTTTGGATTTATTCTCTGGGCGTTAGTTCTTTTAACCTATGACAGACTTTTGGCTATTGAGAAATCAGTTTTATATGGGGCGCTCGTTTGTCTCGTACTATTCTCTGTTGTGGCCCTTGTGTTCTTTTTTCTCTTCTTTAAAAAGGGAATCAGAGTAGGCACTGGGATAGCGTTTCTGGTGCTCTGTTTGGTTTTATCGGTTCTGCTCAGCTCATTAGGTGCTTACTCCTACCAGCAAAAGTTATTGAGCGCTCATGATTTTTCAGGTACGGAAGTTGTTGTTGAAATTACAAGCGATAAAAAGACGGGAGATTATGGCACAACTGCACAGGGGAGAGTTATTTCAGAGAGAAAACCCTGTCTTTATACGTTGAATCTTAAGAGTGTTTCATCTGAAGATTGTGCTCATGTTTATTATGGAAACAAGCTTCTCATCACTGCTTCCTATTCGTCTCCTACTGAAAAGAATAGCGAATATTTTGCTCACAACAATCTGGTGGGAACGCTTTATGTGACATCGGTAAAGCCGTATTCTTCATCGAGTATTTTCACGTCACTCTTTTCACTTCGCCAAGCTTTTTCTGAATATCTTGGTACTATTGCCCAAGAAGACGAATCTCTCTTATATAAGGCACTTTTATTAGGAGAGCGAACTAATCTCTTTAATTCAGACTTTTATCAAGAAGTGAAATGTAGCGGATTGGCTCACCTTGTTGCAATCTCAGGAGCACATTTGGTGATAGTTGCCTCCGTTTTGTTGAGTTTAGCAAAAACTCTTAAACTGCCACGTACCATTACGTATGTTGGAATCACGCTTCTTATTATTCTCTATGTGGTCTTCTCGGGCTTCTCTCTTTCGTGCTTACGTGCTGCTACCATGTCAATTGTTGCGTACTTAAGTTATTTTGGAAAAAGAAGATCTCATTCGCTTTCAGGACTTGGCCTGGTAATTTCGTTTTTTATTGCTCTCGAACCAACCGTGGTCTTTTCGCTCTCGTTTTCGTTATCAGTATTAGCAACGCTAGGAATTATCCTATTTAGTCCTCTTTTGAAAGGGTGGCTGACGTATGGGGGAATTGTGAAGCCAGCGTGGTTGATTGATCCTCTTATAATTACCCTTTGCGCAACGGTGCTTACGGCTGGTCTTAGTTGCTCAGAATTCTCGCAGTTTTCTGTAATTGCACCGCTCTCAAACATTTTTGCCACGTTTTATATTCCGATTCTTATGGGTGCAGGATTTCTGGGGTGCTTTCTGGGGGTACTCTTTCACACGTCACTGTTTGCTACAATTCTCACGCTAATTGCTACTCCCTTCTGTACCGTTATTTCGTTTTGTGCAGCGCTTCCGTTTTCAACCATCCCCGTGTATTTGTCACCCGAAGTGGGATTTGTACTTACCCTCTCTTTTGCGATTCTTGGTTGGATAACGTGGCCAAATCCTCACTTCATTTCATTGAAAAAGGGACTAGGTACCTTTGGCGCGGTTATACTCCTTGTTTGTGTCCTTCTGGTAGGGCAAGGCCAGCCAAGTCGAATTGTGATGCTCGATATTGGACAAGGTGATGCCTTCCTTATCCAAAACAACGGAAAAACGGTTTTAATTGATACGGGAAATCAAGATACGAAACTCCTCAAAGAATTAGCGCGCGCAAGAGTTTATTCCCTTGATGCGGTAGTAATTACCCATCCTGATGACGATCATTGTGGTTCATTAAGCGCCCTAAAAGGAATAATTCCCGTGAAGCATCTCTATGTAGCCTCTGGTCTTGATGAAGTTGAAGATGAAAAAGTTGTAAACCTTCTTCATGAATGGCGTGGTTTTTCTGAAACGGGAATAATAGAGTATCTTTCTTACCATAACAAGCTTTCCTTAGGCACCATTGAGCTGAGAGTGGTAAGCCCTACTGAACTAAAAGAGGAGGGCGGAAACCAGGACAGTATTTGCTTCTTTATTTCCATTGATTGCGATAAAGACGGAACTGTTGATACCGATGCCTTCTTTGTTGGTGATGCAGAATCTGAAACTTTAGAAGAGGTTATCAAGCGCGAGAACATTGACTCTATCGATATTCTCAAAGTAGGTCATCATGGCTCGAAGAAGGCGTTAAACAGCGAATTACTGAAAATCCTTAAACCAAAAATTGCTTTAATCAGTGTAGGTGAGGGAAATAGGTTTGGTCATCCAAGTAATGAGGTACTCTCGCTTCTCGAAGAAGCTAATACGAAAATCCTCAGAACCGATAAAGATGGAATGGTTATTTGTAACTTTACTGCTCAGGGTTTTTCCGTTGAAACCTTAGGGTAGAATGGTCTTATGACAACGAATCAATCACATACTTCTGGCCTTCTTCCTGCTTATCTTGTTGTGGGAGAAGACGAATTAAAAGCACAAACAACCGTAAAAAGACTTCATGCACGCCTTGAAAAAATGGGTGAGCTCTCTTTTAATTCTGATTTCTTTTCGGGTGATAACGCTAGTGGTGCTGCTATTGTCCAGGCAGCCAATACGCTTCCGTTCGCTAGTCCGCTTCGTTTAGTGCAAATCAATGATGCAGAGAAGCTTAAAAAAGCTGATGCGGAACTGGTGGTTGATTACTTAAAGAACCCTTCCGAAACTACCATTCTTTTGGTTGTAGCAAAGAAGCTTGCTAAAAATACCAAGTTGTATAAGGCTCTTGCAGCTATTAGACCGAAAGCGGTTATCGATTGTGCTCCTATCGCACGAAAGGATCTCAATTCGTTAGTTCGCCAGATGGCACAAACGCATGGCATTTCTATCACGCCTGGTGGAGCTGCTACCTTAATTGACTTAGTTGGCACTAACACGGTTACGCTTGACAATAACCTCAATAAGATAGCGCTTGCTCACAGAGGTAGTGACTCAGTTAATGAGAGCGAAGTACTTGCTAATGTTGCGCGTACTTCAGAAGTGAAACCATGGGAATTTGTTGATGCGTTTTCTAGTAGGAATGTCAGCAGATGCGTCATTCTTCTCAATAAAATGGAAAGCACGTCTCCTCATGCGCTTTTATCAATGTGTGTAACGCGTATTAGGGAACTTTTGATTACGCAATCGCTTATGAAGAGCGGAAGAATTGCAGAGCTTCCTACAAAATTGAAAGTTCCTTCATGGAGAGTAAAGAACCACTCAAGTTGGGCGCGTAATTATTCCGCAGTTGAATTGCAGGAGGCAATTCTGTTTGCTCGTGACACCGAAAAGCGTATGAAGAGCGGATCTAATCCCGATAGTGAGTTTTACAACTGGATGATTACTGTGCTGACCAAACGCAAGCGTTAATATTCAGGGAATCCAGGGATAGTTTGCGAAAATTTAAAACCCTAGGTTTATTAAAAAAGCCTGTATTTGCTATAGGCGTGGAAATATGACCAGATTGATCTGCAGGGGACTACGCCCTGCTTTTTTGTATCCAGCGTTTTCGCTTGGGTTAATAGATTTGCTCACTGGCGGTAAGTTTTGTCTCTAGAAGCCAAGTTTCCAAACATGCGCTATAAACATAAACAGAGGCCCTAAAAGGACCTCT
>JBJEKV010000040.1:0-6161 GCA_051878815.1 Anaerotardibacter sp.
TCTGGTAGAAGTAATGTTTTTTCGCAAGCTTTCTGAAGATTTGGCTGATGACTTATTCGATGAACTCGCTGACGAACTGCTTGTCAAAAGACGTATTAGCGCCAATGGTCGTTCGCGTGCTTATCTTAATGGCGAAATAGCTTCTGCAAAAGATCTTGCATCAGCCGTAGGTTCCGAGATTGACTTATGTGGCCAGCACGAACACCAGCATTTGCTTAAACCAGCCTACCAGCTGGACTGCTTAGATGCGTGGGGTAACACGTCAGCAAAACTTGTCGCATATCAGGATGCGTTTCGTGCGTACACGAATGCAAAAAAGGAACGAGAAGCACTTATTGAGCGCAATCAGAACAATCAGCTCGAGCTTGATAAAGCACGATTTGTTGTAGATAAAATCAACGAGATTAACCCTCTTTCAGGTGAATATGAAACACTTGTTGAAGAGATGCCTCGCTATGAGCATGGGGAAATGCTTACGCAAAATGCGCAAAGTAATCTCGACCTTCTTAAGAGGGAATCAGGAATCCTCTCTCAAATTGATGAGCTTCGTTTGTCGGTGCAGAATATGGCTGCTCTTGATGAGACGCTAAAGCCTCTCATTCAGTTGGTGGATGATAGCTATTATGCTTTGGAAGAGGTTAGCAGTCAGCTCAATTCGTATGTCTATTCGCTTGATTTTTCGTTTGAAGAACTTGAATCGCGTCAGAGCCGCATGAGTGAATTGCAGGGGCTTATTCGAACCTTTGGCTCTTCTATGGAGCAGGTTTTCCAGGCATTAGAGAAAAACCAGGCGCTCTTAAACGAGCACGATTCTTTGGATGAAATTCTTGCTCAGAAAGATAAAGAAGTAGCTGAACTCAAAAAGGTACTGGAGCAAAAAGCAGAGGCCTTAAGCAAGGTACGCATGAAGGCTGCCAAGCAGTTTGCTCAAGCAATTTCTGAACAGCTGACGTTGCTCAACATGAAATCAGCTGCTATCGTTCCGTTTTTCGAGGACCTTCCTCACGATCAATGGAGCTCAAAAGGCTCTCAGAAATTTGAGCTTCTTTTTACGCCCGGAGAATCGGTTGAGCCAGCAAGTTTAACGCAGATTGCGTCAGGTGGCGAAATTAGTCGCGTAATGCTCGCAATTAAGGTTTGCATTGGTAGTGTCGACTCCGTAGAAACGCTCATTTTTGACGAAATTGATGCCGGCGTAGGTGGTCAAACCGCCCGTCTTTTGGGTCAAGTATTGAAGGGTCTTGCAGAAACTCATCAGGTAATTGTTGTTACTCACTTGGCGCAAGTTGCTGCATTGGGTGACGTTCATTATTTGGTGGAAAAATCTGAGGGAAATACTCTGCAGACCACCCTTAAAGTGCTTCCACAGGAAAGTCGTATTGAAGAAATTGCACGCATGCTTTCAGGAGAGATTACCGATCTTTCTCTTGCTCATGCAAAAGAGCTTTTAGGGGAGTAGCTGTGTTGAAAATTGGCTGTCATCTTTCCAGTTCAAAAGGGTATGCCGCAATGGCTAAAACAGCCCACTCTATTGACGCGAATACCTTTGCTTTCTTTACGCGCAACCCAAGAGGTGGTTCAGCAAAAGCCCTCAATGAAAATGATATCGAGCAATTTAAAACCCTTGCAGATCAGTGGGGGATTACCGCTTTTGTTGCTCATGGTGCCTATACGGTAAATCCGTGTGCAGCAAAACCTCAGGTTCGTTCGTTTGCTTTTGAGGCATTGAGTGATGACTTAGCTCGTATGGAACATACTCCTCATCAGCTCTTCAATATGCATCCTGGTTCTCATGTGGGACAGGGAATTGATACCGGCATTGAGCTGATTGCTGAAGTACTCAACGAAGTAATCAAACCTGAACAAACTACTACCGTGCTTCTTGAAACTATGGCAGGAAAGGGTAGTGAAGTAGGCTCAACTTTCCAAGAGCTCGCACGTATTATCAGCTTGATTCGTCCTGAAATTCGTTCTCATGTGGGTGTTTGCATGGATACGTGTCATGTTTGGGATGCGGGTTACGACATTGTCTCCGACTTAGATGGTGTCCTTAAAGAATTTGACGAAGTAATTGGCTTAGACCGACTAAAAGCGCTTCACATTAATGATTCTCTAAACGTAAAAGGCTCACATAAAGACAGGCATGCTCGTATTGGTCAAGGAGAGATTGGTTCAGAGGCTCTTGTTGCGTTTGTAAATCATCCTTCCCTTCGCCATCTTCCTATGATTCTTGAAACGCCAAATGAACTTGAAGGCTATGCCCAGGAAATAGCTTTCTTTAGAGATTTATATTCTTGCAATTAAAAACAGCCTTGTTTACTATGGGATTGTCTTTAATTTTTTATCCCCTCTAACAACATCCCAACTCACAAATCCACTCTCTCTGTTTGTGTCGATGTTGACCTATGTCTAAGGAGTACATGGTGAAATTCTTTTTGGATACTGCTGATCTTGCTGAAATCGAAGAGGCTGCAAGCTGGGGCGCAATCGCAGGTGTAACCACTAACCCTTCTTTGTACGCAAAAATTGGCGGCAAGCTTGAAGACTTCGAAAATCACATTAAGCGCATTTGCGATATCGTGGGTCCTGATTGCCCAGTATCTGCAGAAAGCGTTGCTATGACTCGTGATGAGATTATTGCTGATGGTCGTCGTTTGGCTGCAATTGCTCCAAACGTTGTTGTAAAAATCCCAACCTGTGTTGAGGGTCTTGCTGCAACTAAGGTATTGGCTTCCGAGGGAATCCCGGTAAACATGACTCTTTGCTTTAGCGTTCCTCAGGCAATTCTTGCTGCACGCGCTGGAGCTCGTTATATTAGCCCTTTCATTGGTCGTTTTGACGACATCTCTGATGATGGTTTGAATCAGGTTGAAAACATCGTATGCGCAATCGCAAACTACGATTTCTCTGACTCAACCTGCAATGGTGAACAAGTTGAGATTATTGCTGCTTCTATTCGCAGTGCAAATCACGTAACTCAGTGTGCTCTCATGGGCGCTGATATTGCTACCGTTCCTTTCGGTGTTTTGCAGAAGCTTGTTCAGCATCCTTTGACCGATCGTGGTCTTGAAGCATTCATGAAGGATTGGGAGAAGGTTCAGAACGCATAATCGTCTTGATTCGAAAAGGAAAATAATTGACTCCACAAGTACCATCTGAGGATGCGCAATTGATTGAAGAGCAAGAGCGCATCCCGGCTTCTATCAAAGCCGATATCGCAAACGAAGAAGCCCAAGCAGAAGAAAAACCAAAGCGAACCCGCAAAAGGGCTCCAAAAAAAGCTTCTGACGAAGTAAGTGAAGAGGCGCCAACAAAGGCTGAATCTAAGCCAAAGACTACGCGTCGAACCACTAAAAAGAAGGCTGAAGAGGCACAGGATAATCAGGCAGCACCTGCGTCTGAAGACACTGATGTATCCAAGGAGGCCCAGGCAGCAGATACTTCTGCGGCATCCGACGATGCTCCTGCGCCAAAGGCTACTCGTACGCGCCGTAAGAAAGCAGCACCAAAAGCAGAAAAAGCAGCTACTGATTCTGCCGAAGGTGATGCAGACAAATCTTCTGAGACGGAATCAAAACCAGAGCCTGAGGCTAAGCCAGAGGGTGGCGCAAGGGAAGAAGCTGAAGCTAAGTCAAAGACTGATGAAAAGCCAAAGCCTGAGGCTAAGCCAGAGGCTGGAGAAAAACCTGAGACCGATGCGAGCGCTCCGGTAGAAGTAGTTTCTGCAGGCGCTTCTGAGTCAAATTCTGCAGTGGAAGAATCAGCTTCGCAAGAATCTACTTCGCAAGAAGGTGGAAATTCTTCTCCAAAAGAGGAGTCAAAAGATTCGAAAGAATCAAAAGAAGATAAAGAGACTAAGGAATCAAAGGATTCAAAATCAAAGTCTCAAAAGCGTCAAAAATCCGAACGAGCTCGCAGAGAAGAGAAGTTTAGCAAGGATCGTGAGAGACGCCGCAATCGTCGTACTCATTCTAGCAATCGTCGCGAGCCAGTTGTTCCTCAGACCTCACGCGAGGACTTGGAAGCATTAAAGGTTGTTGAGTTAAGGCAGAAAGCTGCCGAGCTTGGCATTGACCATAAGGGCCTTTTGAAAGCTCAGCTTGTTGAGGCTGTTTTCGAAGCAAGCATCAAAGCTGAAGGCTTCGTAGAGACTGAAGGCATTCTTGACATTCTTGCTGATGGTTATGGCTTCTTGCGCACTTCAAGCTATCTCCCTAGTGAGACTGACGTATACGTAAGCCAGACCATTATTCGTCGTAATCACTTACGCAAGGGTGATAAGATCACCGGTCAAGTTCGTCCTCCTCGTTCAAACGAGAAATATGCAGCGCTTCAGGAAGTTGCAACTGTAAACGAGGTTCCTCTTGCTCAGCTTGAGCACCGTGTTCGTTTTGCTGACTTGACCCCTGTTTTCCCTGATGAGCGCCTAGTTCTTGAGCACGGAAAGCAGAGCATTACCGCACGCGTTATTGATTTGTGCGCGCCAATTGGTAAGGGCCAGCGTGGTTTAATTGTTTCTCCTCCAAAAGCAGGTAAAACAACCATCCTGAAAAACATCGCTGCTGCTATTGCGGCAAATAACCCTGAAGTTCACTTGATGTGCTTGTTGGTTGATGAACGTCCTGAAGAAGTTACCGATATGGAACGTTCTATTAAGGGCGAAGTTATCTCCTCAACCTTCGACATGCCAAGCGAGAACCATATTGCGTGTGCGGAAATGGTCATCGAACGTGCAAAGCGTTTGGTTGAGAAGGGCGAAGATGTCGTAATCCTTTTGGACTCCCTGACTCGTCTTGCTCGTGCGTACAACCTTGCACAACCTGCTTCAGGCCGAATTCTTTCTGGCGGTGTTGATTCAACTGCCCTGTATCCACCAAAGAAATTCTTGGGTGCAGCACGTAATATCGAAGGCGGAGGCAGCTTAACCATTTTGGCGTCTGCTCTTATTGAAACAGGCTCAAAGATGGACGAAGTTATCTTTGAAGAGTTCAAGGGTACGGGCAATATGGAAGTTAAGCTTGACCGCAGTCTTGCGGATCGCCGAATCTTCCCCGCTATCGATCCTATTTCTTCAGGTACTCGTAGAGAAGACTTGCTCCTTGACCCACAAGAAGCTCCTCTTATTTGGGGTGTTCGTCGTATTCTTGCAAACCAGAATAATACTGAGCGCGCAATGAATACCCTTATTAAGGCTTTGAAGCAGACCAACAACAATTCTGAATTCTTGTTGAGAACTGCTAAAAAGGCTCAAGGAAGACAGCTTGAAGAAAATCTCGAATTATAAATCCTTGATTTATAATCATACTAATGATTTTAATAGAGTGTTGGGTGTTCACTCAGTACTTATTGCAACGGATAAATGAGTGCCCGATTTTCGGGCACCTTTTTTGAAAAGAGGAGAAATCCCCATGGCAAAAGCTTCAAAAAGCGAAGTAGTATGGCCAAAACGAGCAGTCGTAACTGCTGGTATGCCTTACGGCAATAAGCCGCTTCATTTCGGTCACGTTGGAGGCGTTTTTGTTCCTGCGGATTGTTTTGCGCGATTCTTGCGCGATCGTATTGGCGCAGAAAATGTATGCTTTGTGTCAGGAACTGACTGCTTTGGTTCCCCAATTGAAGAAGGCTATCGTAAAGAAGTTGAGGCGGGTACCTTTGAGGGCACTATTGAGGATTACGTAAAGCGTAACCATGACCGCCAGAAAGCAACTTTGGACGCTTACAACATCAGCCTTGATGTGTATGAAGGAAGTGGACTTGGTCATTGTGGTGAAGTTCACAGCACTATTTCTGATGCGTTCATTAAGCGCTTGTATAAAAAGGGCTACCTCCACTTGGAAAGCACTCTTCAGTTTTATGACACGAAAGAGAATATGTTCTTGAATGGTCGTCAGGTTCAGGGTCATTGTCCTGTTCAGGGCTGCAAGAGTGAAAAAGCTTATGCGGATGAATGCGATTTAGGCCATCAGTATGAGCCTGAGGATCTCATTAATCCTATTTCTTCGGTATCAGGCACCGTTCCTGAGATGAGAGAAGTAAAGAACTGGTATTTCGACTTGCCAGACTTGGCGTATGTCGTAAATGAATACGTTGATTTAATTAGCAAGGCTCCTCAAACTCGTCCGGTAGTTACAAAGACCATCAAGGAGTTTTTAGCTCCTCCA
>JBJEKV010000041.1:0-5919 GCA_051878815.1 Anaerotardibacter sp.
CTCTGTTTCTTGATATGCAAACGAACTCGAGAGTTGTTTATTCAGCTTCTTCAGCGTTCTCTGCTTCAGCAGCTGCAGCAGCAGCTTCTTCTTCAGCCTTGCGCTTTGCAGCAGCAGCCTGAGCAGCCTGAGTTTCCTTGCGACGTACTGCCTTTTCAGCAGATGCAGCAGCCATAGCCTCTTTACGAGCAGCCTTAGCAGCAGCCTTCTTGTTGTTGCCCTTAGCAGGAGCCTTCTTCTCAGGTGCCTTGTAAGCAGCGAAGTCTTCTGCAGTTGCAACGGTAGCAGCAAGCTTCATGATGCCAGACTTGCGGTTAGCAGCCTGCTTCTTGTGAATAACACCCTTGGTTACTGCACGGTCGAGCAAACGGCATGCTTTGTGAGCAGCTGCAACAGCCTCAGTTGCGTTGCCAGCTTCTACAGCCTCACGAACTGCACGAGTTGCAGTTTTAAGTTCAGAACGAACTGCACGATTGCGAAGACGTGCCTTTTCGTTAGTAATAATGCGCTTCTTTTGAGATTTAATGTTCGCCACGTTCTATCCTCCATATAATTACTACTTGTAGACGAAAGCCCAAATATCCTAACACAAAATTACTTATTTTTTGAAGAGATAAAATAAAAATCCGAATTATTTGAAGATTCTTTCTAAAAGGTAAGGTAGAATTCCCTTTATTATGACTCTTAATCCTGAACATATTAGAAATTTTTCCATCATTGCTCATATCGACCACGGCAAATCAACCTTGTCGGATCGTATTTTGGAGATGACCGAAACCGTTTCCAAGCGCGATATGAAAGAGCAGGTTCTTGACTCAATGGATATCGAGCGTGAGCGCGGTATCACCATTAAAAGTCAGGCTGTTCGCGTTGACTACAAAGCAGATGATGGTCAAATCTATCATTTTAATTTGATTGACACCCCGGGCCACGTTGACTTCACCTATGAAGTTTCTCGTTCTCTTGCTGCGTGTGAAGGTGCAGTACTCGTTGTTGACTCTACGCAGGGCGTTGAGGCTCAAACGGTTGCAAATGCCATGATGGCAATGAATGCTAATCTTGAAATTGTGCCTTTGATTAACAAGATTGACCTTCCTGCTGCAGATCCAGAGCGCGTTCGCCAAGAAATTGAAGATGGCCTTGCAATTCCTGCTGATGATGCGGTATTGGCTAGTGGTAAAACGGGTGCAGGTATCCATGACTTGCTTGAAGCCGTTGTCTATAACATCCCTCATCCTGTAGGTGATCCAAACGCTCCTCTTCGTGCGCTCATTTTCGACTCCTACTTTGATGCGTATCGTGGCGTAGTTGCGCTCATCCGTATTATTGATGGCTCTATTAAGAAGGGCCAGGAAATCAAGATGATGGCAACACAAACGGTTACACTTGTTGAAGAAGTAGGCGTTCGCCGTCCTACCGAAGTTGCTACCGATCAACTTGGCGTAGGCGAAGTAGGCTATCTCGTTACCGGCTTGAAGGACCCATCTCAAGTTAAGGTTGGCGATACCATCACGCTCTCAAAGAATGGCTGCACTGAGCCAATTGAGGGTTATCGTGACGTTAAGCCAATGGTTTATACCGGTCTGTTCCCAATTGATGCAGACCAGTACGAAGATTTGAAAGACGCACTTGATAAGCTTTCTTTGAATGACCCTGCACTTATTTACGAGGCAGAGAATAGTCATGCGCTTGGCTTTGGTTTCCGTGTAGGATTCTTAGGCCTTCTCCATATGGAAGTAATTAAGGAACGTCTTGAGCGTGAGTTCAACTTGGATCTTTTAGCTACGGCACCATCGGTTGAATACCATGTCTATAAAACTAATGGCGAAATGATTTCTCTTCACTCACCACAGGATATGCCTGATGTGAGTGAAATTGACCATATTGAAGAACCATACCTCAAAGCAAAAATCTTGATTCCACCTGACTACATTGGTGCGGTTATGGAGATTGCGGTTTCAAGACGAGGAACCTTCAAAACCATGAATTACTTGAGCACTTCTACCGTTGAAATGCTCTGGGAGATTCCTCTCTCTGAATTGATTATGGACTTCTTTGACCAGCTCAAATCACGTACTAAGGGATACGCTTCTCTTGACTACGATTTCGACGAGTATAAGACTTCAAAGCTCGTTAAGCTTGATATTCTCTTGTCGGGTAAGCCAATTGACGCATTGAGCTTTATTGTTCATAACGATAAAGCGTATGACCGCGGTCGTGTTCTTTGCGAAAAGCTCAAAGATATTATTCCTCGTCAGCAGTTTGAAGTACCAATTCAGGCTGCGGTTGGATCTCGTGTTCTTGCTCGTCAGACCGTTCGTGCTCTTAGAAAAGACGTTCTTGCTAAGTGCTATGGCGGTGACATTTCTCGTAAGCGCAAGCTCTTAGAGAAGCAAAAAAAGGGTAAGAAGCGCATGAAGAATATTGGTAATGTTGAAGTACCTCAAGAAGCATTTATGGCTATTCTTAAGGTTGACGAATAGGTCGAACACACCCTATGGCACTCGATTTTTCTTCGCGCAAAATCATACTTGCCCCTATGGCAGGCGTAACTGATGAGGTTTTTCGTTCTCTTTGCATTGAGCAGGGAGCACAGCTTACGTATACCGAAATGGTTTCCGCTAAAGCGCTGAGCTATGGCAGTAAGAAAACAGAATCGATTCTTCGTTTGGGAGAGAACGAGGAAAAGGTTTCTGTGCAAATTTTTGGCCACGAACCAGACACCATGGCAAATCAAGCCCAGTGGGTTGAAGATCTATTTGGCGAAAAGCTTTTTGCGCTTGATATCAATATGGGTTGCCCTGCAAAAAAGATTGCAGGAAAAGGAGACGGCTCTGCGCTCATGAAGGATCCAGTGCTGGCTTCTCAGATAATCGAGCGCGTGTCATCTGCAGTTTCTTGTCCGGTAACAGTTAAGTTTCGCAGAGGCTTTTATCAAAACCAAGAGACATGCGTTGATTTTGCCCGTATGGCTGAAAGCTCAGGCGCTAGTGCTGTTGCCGTACATGGAAGGTTCGCACAGCAGTTTTATCATGGCAACGCTGACTGGGATGCAATCAAGCGCGTAAAAGAGGCAGTGTCTATTCCTGTTATCGGAAACGGCGATATCACGTGCGGTGAGGATGCGCAGCAGATGCTTGAGCATACCAGCTGTGATGCCATTATGATTGGCCGTGGTGCGTATGGAAATCCATGGATTTTCGCTGATATAGCCTCAACCCTCTCTGGCGATACGTCATTTATTAAACCAACTCCTGAAGAGAAAGTAGCTATGGCAAAACGCCATGCATACCTGCTCTCAGTTCGCTCTCACACCAATATTGCGCGTATGAGAAAGCATGCCATGTGGTATCTTTCGGGTCTTCCTGAGGCCGCTCGCTTTAGGGCGCAAATTAACCACTGCACCTTTTATCCTGATTTTGAGCAAGTTTTTGACGAAATGCTTGAATGTATTGCCCTTGATAGAGAAAAATATCCTTATAAGTACAACTAACCGTTATGCTGATGGTGGCATGTATCTGCAGCTGTGGGGCAGTGTTAGTTATTCAGTCGTTGTAGAGTGACGCTCGCTATTTGGCCTCTGCCGTGAGGCTGCTATATACTGCATGTTCGCTATTGCTGGATAACGATAGTTACGCGGTTGCTGCTTTAGCAGTAAGCATACAAAACTTGGAAAGGGAAGCGTGTGGAGCAGAGAGTAACCATCTTTGAAGATTCTGAATCGTTCCAGCCGTATCGCTCCCTCTATCTTCATATTCCGTTTTGTAAAAAACGCTGTAAATATTGTGATTTCCCAACCAAGGCACTCGCCAATGATTCGTGTGAAATGGATGAGTATCTCCTTTTCATGATTGAGCAAATTAGAAAAGCATCCCGCGCAGGAATACTTGGCTCTATTGAAACGGTGTATATTGGGGGTGGAACACCTACTCATTTTGGTAATAAGCGCCTCTCCAACCTCTTGTATACCCTAAGTCTGTCTATGCATTTAACGCCTGAGGTGGAATGCACCCTAGAAGTTAATCCTGAAAGCTTAACCGAGTCTATGGTAAAAGACCTCTTTGCCCTCGGGGTAACACGCTTATCTATGGGTGTTCAGTCTTTCGATGATGAGGTATTAAAAGCCATCGGAAGAATCCACGATAGTGCAACCGCTCAAAATGCGGTCAAGATGGCCAAAGATCGTTTTGACAACGTAAGCATTGATCTTATGTGCGGGCTTCCTCGCCAATCAAAGGATAGTTTTAGGTCATCCCTCGAAACCGCACTCAACTTAGGCGTAAACCATATAAGCATCTACCCTCTAATCTTAGAAGAGGGCACTCCATTATTTGAAGAGTGGGACAAAGGTCTTATTTCTCTTGACGAAGATGCAGCTGCCGAAATGATGGAGCTTGCAGAACAGATGCTTACCAAAGCAGGATTTGTTCGCTATGAGGTAGCAAGCTATGCAAAACCAGGCTATGAATGTAAGCACAATACGGCCTAGTGGACGGGCGTTCCTTATCTTGGTTTAGTTAAGTACGCAGTCTCCATGAGGCAAAATGACTCGATTCGCCAAAGAATTCGCGACGGGGTAGTAGAGGACGAGCTTTCCTATAACCAGTACCTTGTTGAGGATTTAATGCTTGGCATGAGAATGTCTCAAGGAGTGTCTGACTCCCTTCTTGACCAAGCTTGTGAGTCTGTCGAAGGCGTGTATGCCTGCTTCAATACCCTTATCAATCAAGAATACGTTGATTACGAAGAAGGACGCTATATTCCTACCCATAAGGGCTGGCTTTTTGGAAATCAGCTCTATGGATCCATTCTTTCTTTGGACGATTCCTTGGAGGAATAATGTCTTTTAGCCATATTGTTTAGCACTCTTGCTACTACACTGCTAAAATCGTCTGTTGAAAAGGAGGATTGAGTGCTATCAGATCGTCGACATATTGTTCTTCGTGCTCTTATTGAAGAATATATCAAGTATGCAGTACCCGTAGGGTCTCGTACACTTGTTGACCGCTATAACCTTGGTTTTAGTTCGGCAACTATTCGCAATGAGCTTTCTTACCTTGAAAACCAAGGCTATCTTTCTCAGCCTCATACTTCGGCGGGTCGTATCCCAACCGATTTTGGCTATCGTGCGTTTGTTGATGAACTTCTTGCGAGTCTTCCTGAAACAAACGAGCGCATTGATGAGATTTCTCGTCTTCGTCAAACCGCGCTTGAAATTGATGATTTGATTGAGCAAACCAAGCAAGCACTCATGAGTTTTACGGATTGTTTAAGCTTGATTATTCCGCCTCGCCTCATTTCGCTTGATGTGCTGAAAGTGTCTTTGGTAGCACTGACTCCTTCACGCGTATTGATGGTTATCATTTCAAAAGATGGTCAGGTTTTCGATAGGCATATCGAATTGCCTCAACGATACTCAGATGTGGAAATCGTAAAAGCTGAATCAATTCTTAACGAAGTTTTCGCTCAGCAAACCTTAAACAAAGATACGTTTCCGGTGTTGCAGAGAAGAATCGAAAACAATGAGCTGTATAGGCTGCTCGTAAAAGAGATGATTAAAGCGCTTGAGGAAAAAGCTCAACACCATATTCAACCTTCAGGTGTTTCTAATCTCCTCCATAAACCGGAGTTCCAAGATTCAAGCAGGATTTTGCCCGTATTAGAGCAGCTTGAGCAAGACACCATCCTTATGGAAGTAATGGATGAAGCAATTAAATCCGATGCTCCGGTAGTAAGAATTGGCTCTGAAAATGGCGCTGAAGCGCTCATGGGCGTTTCCCTTATTGCAAGTAGGTTTGGAGTGGACGATAATATGGGACTCATTGCAATTGTGGGACCTACCCGTATGAACTACCGTCAAGTCCTTAAGGCAGTACGCGCTGCAAAAGATGTTTTGCCGCATGATGAATAGAAATGAAA
>JBJEKV010000042.1:0-5861 GCA_051878815.1 Anaerotardibacter sp.
AGGCTCCCATATTTATGCTCGCAAAAGCATCTCAAGTCAGCCATCCTCTCTTCTCAGGCTTGGTTGATGAGGGCGGAATTATTATTTCTGATGCTTCTGCACAGCATATTGCCCATCTTGCGCTCCCTGCCAAGGCTCCTGAGCGTTTCTTGGAAGTTGGTGCAGGAAACGGAACTAAGACGCTTCTTCTCCAGAATGCTGCAAAGAAAACGTATGGCTCTCAGCTAAATCTCACTGCAGTAGAAATCAATGAATCGAAGGCAGAAAGCTTAAAGCACAGACTCAATCGTTCTCATGTGCAGTATGATCAGGTGGTTGTGAGTGATGGTGCTCAACTGAGCGCTGATCAGCTTGGTTTCTTTGATGCAGTATTTATCGATGCGCCTTGTACGGGTGTCGGTACGTTAAGACGCCATCCCGAAATTCGCTGGCGTCTTAATGAGGAAGATTCCCAAGCCTTAAGTGATATCAACTTTAACCTTTTATACACCGAAGCTCAGTTAGTTGCACCGTCAGGAAGACTTACCTACGCAACGTGTACTCCTCTGTGTAAAGAAAATGAAGAGGTTGTCTTGAAGTTCCTCAAAACCGAAGTAGGAAGCCAGTTTAAGGTGGTGCCTTCGGGAATGGCAGGAGAGTCATTCTTCCATAGTCCTCTTAACGAAAACGTTGATATTCATTTTGCCTGCGTTTTAGAAAGACAGGCTAATTAACCTAGATTTCACATTTGTTTCGTAGACCTGGTAAAAAGCCAGGTCTATAATGTTGGTGTCCTTTAATGGCGGTACAGAGAGACCGATAAGGTAAATACCTATGAGATTACAGAATCATGAAACACAACAAAGACTTCTTCACGGCTCTTTTGCGTGCATTATGAATTCTGCTGATTTCTGTCATATCTATTTGCATTGATAAGCCCTCTGTATTGTGGGCTTTTTTTTGTGCCCTCAATACGAAGAGTAGCAAACTGAAAAGGTTTATTTGGGGTGGAATCCAAAGGTCCTTTTTGGCGAAGTGAAAATGCAAAGTGATAACCATATTCTTTCTGTATCCACACTCGGAATAGGGAAGAGGTGTTTATGAAGGATAGAGGACAAGATGAAACCACGGTCATGGATGGTTCTGAGATTCATAGAACCTTAGTTCGTGTTGCTCATCAGATTCTTGAACAAAACAAAGGCTGTGAAGATCTTTGTTTAATCGGAATTGTTACCCGTGGAGATTTATTAGCAAAACGTCTTGCGGAAATCATCAAAGACATTGAAGGAATTGAGCTTCCGGTAGGTTCGCTCGATATCAGCTTTTACCGCGATGACGCACTTTCTCACTTGGATCCTTCGGTGCAAGGAACCGACATTTTATTCTCACTCGACAATAAAACGGTTGTGTTGGTAGATGACGTGCTCTATACCGGTCGCACCATTCGCGCAGCACTTGATGCATTGATGGATTTTGGCAGACCTGCTCGAATCCAATTGGCAGTTCTTCTTGATCGAGGTCACAGAGAGCTTCCTATTCGCGCTGATTTTGTAGGAAAAAACGTACCTTCTTCACTAAATGAAAGTGTTCGACTTTATTTGGAAGAAGTTGACGGCGAATCCTCGGTAAAAATCAAGCGAATGGAACCAGGTCAGCATGTAGGTTCTGCACCATTGCAAGGAGGTCTCAATGTTTAATCACAAGCACTTGCTTTCAATTGATGACTTATCAGCTGAAGATATCATGACCATTCTCAACCAGGCAAAAGTCTTTGAGGATGTTAATAATCGTCCTATCAAAAAGGTTCCTGCCTGCAGAGGTAAAACCGTTTGCAACTTATTCTTGGAGCCATCAACACGCACCAAAGGCTCGTTTGAATTAGCTGAAAAGCGTCTTTCCTGTGACTCTATGAGCGCAGGCGGTAGCTCTTCTTCAACCGTTAAGGGCGAAAGCTTAATCGACACCGTTAAAACACTTGAGTCAATGAAGGTGGACATGTTTATTGTTCGCCATAAGTATGCAGGTACCCCTCAGATTGTTGCTAACAATACGAACGTGGCGGTAATTGACGCCGGTGATGGTAAACATCAGCACCCAACTCAGGCACTGCTTGACCTCTATTCCATTTGGAAGAATAAAGGTTCTTTCGAAGGTTTGAGTGTCGGTATCGTAGGCGACATTGCTCACTCTCGCGTATGCGGTTCGTTGATTCCTGCATTAAAGAAGGTTGGTGCAAAGGTTACCTTAATTGCTCCTGCAACCCTTCTTCCTGCAAGACCTGACGTGCTCGGCGCGGACGTTGTAACCCCACATTTAGACGAAGTATTGCCAGACCTTGACGTGGTTTACATGCTTCGTGTTCAGATGGAGCGTTTGGAAGGCGCACCATTCCCTTCCTTGCGAGAATACCATCTCTTGTACGGCCTTACCCAAGAGCGCGAACACTTAATGAAAGAAGATGCCATTATCTGCCATCCGGGCCCAATCAATCGTGGTGTAGAGCTGGATAGCTACATGGCAGACGGCGCACGCTCGGTCATCTTAGACCAAGTATTTGCCGGTGTTTGTGTTCGTATGGCTGTTATTTATTTGTTGTTGGGAGGCTCAAATGAATAAGATTCTCATTAAAAATGTTCGTGCAATTGATCCAGCAGTAAATCTTGATCAAATCTGTGACGTATTACTTTCTGATGGCGTAATTGATACAATCGGTCCAAATCTTGAGGCCAAGGACGCTGAAGTGCTCGACCGAACTGGCTGTGTCCTTGTTCCTGGCTTGGTTGATATTCATGTTCATTTCCGTGATCCAGGTCAAGAGCATAAAGAAACTATTGAGACTGGCTCTGCAGCTGCTGCTCACGGTGGTTTTACCGGTGTTTGCACCATGCCTAACACTGCTCCAACTACTGACAATGCAGCCACTATTGACTATGTGCTTGCAAAGGCACGGCAGGCTCATCATTGCAAGGTGTATCCATCTGGCGCTTGCACTAAAGGCCTTAAGGGCGAATCTCTTTCCGAAATGGGAGATATGGTTGCTCATGGCGCCGTTGCCTTTACTGATGACGGTAGAGGTATTCAAGACGCAGGTACCATGCGCCGCGTAATGGATTACGCAAAGATGTTCGACAAAGTTGTTATGAGTCACTGCCAGGATGAAAGCTTGGTAGGTCCTGGACAGGTTAACGAAGGCGTCGTATCTACCCGCTTAGGACTTGCTGGATGGCCTGGTGCCGGCGAAGAGATTCAGATTCAGCGCGATATTGCAATTTCTGAGCTTACTGGTTGCCCAATTCATATTCAGCACATCACTACCAAACGTGGTGTTGAAATTGTTAAGGAAGGCAAAGAGCGCGGCGTGGCAGTTACCTGCGAAGTAACGCCTCATCACCTTATCTTTACTGAAGATGACATTGATGCTTCTTACAACACCAGCTTAAAGATGAATCCACCTCTTCGCACTACTGAAGATAGGGAGGCACTTATTCAGGCTGTTGTTGATGGCACTATTGATTGTATTGTTACCGACCATGCTCCTCATGCAGCACACGAAAAGTCTCGCGAATTTGAGCTTGCACCTTTCGGCATGACGGGTCTTGAAACTTCTCTTGCTTCAATTTTGACCTATCTGGTTAATCCGGGACATATTGACTACAACCGCATGATTGAATTGATGGCAATTAGGCCACGAGAGATTCTTCGCTTGGAGCAGGTAAGTCTTAAACCAGGAAGCGTTGCAGACGTAACCATCTTTAATCCTGATATTGAATGGCAGGTTACTGCTGAAGATATGTATTCGAAATCAAAAAACAGCGGATTTTTGGGTATGACACTAAAGGGTCGTGCTGTTGATGTCTTTGTAGACGGACAACCAACCTTGAAAGAAGGGAATGTAGTTGACTAGTAGCGAATCGAGTTTATTGGCTCATACCAGTAGAGGTATTCGTCCTGTTGCTAAACTGATGCTTGAAGACGGAACGGTCTTTGAGGGATATTCAGTTGGTGTTGAAGGAGAAACCTTTGGTGAGGTGTGCTTTAACACCTCTTTGGAAGGTTACTTGGAAGTAATTTCTGATCCTTCTTATGCGGGACAGATTATCACTATGACCTACCCACAGATTGGTAACTATGGCGTTAATAGTGATGATTTACAGGCTGATTCTTTGGCACTTCGTGGCCTTATTGTTCATGATATGTGCTTTACTCCATCAAATTGGCGTTCTGAGAAATCGTTGCCTGACTTCCTTGCTGAAAACAACATTGTTGCTATCGCAGGTATTGATACCCGTAAGCTCACCAGCCATCTTCGCGAAAATGGCGCTCAGAAGGGCGTTATTTCTACCGTTGATTTAGATGAAAAGAGCCTTTTGGAGCGCGTTCGTGCTTCTCAAAGTATTGTGGGTGTAAACCTTGCTCAAACCGTAAGCCGTGCGCAGAAGGAATCTTTCACTGAACTTCCTTCTTCTCATGAGTTTGCCTTGGCAGCTCCTGCACCAGAGGCCTATAATGTTGTGGCGTATGACTGCGGTGTAAAGAAGTCAATTCTTCAGGGATTGCTCCGTGTTGGGTGTAAGCTCACCGTTGTTCCTTGGAATACTCCTGCCGAAGAAGTGCTTGCCTTAAATCCTGATGGCGTCTTCCTCTCAAATGGCCCTGGAGACCCAGATGCGGTTGTTGAGACGTATCAGCAGGTTGAAAAGCTTATTGGTAAGGTGCCAATTTTCGGTATTTGCTTAGGCCATCAGATGATTTCTTTGGCTAGCGGTGCTTCTATGGAAAAGCTTAAGTATGGTCATAGAGGCGGTAACCAGCCAGTTATGAATTTACGTACGCAGCGTGTAGAAATTACCGCTCAAAATCACGGCTTTGGTTTGTTGTTTGATTCTCTTGGGCCGCTTGTTCCTGAATTGTCCGGTGGTGAAACTGAGCACAAAGAAGACCTTCGCTTCTGGAGCGAAAAGGGAATTGCTCCTGTTGTTATGAATGAGCGCTTTGGCCGCATTCAGCTTACCCATGTAAATCTCAACGATGGTACTGCTGAAGGCATTGCTTTCTTGGATCAGCCGGTATTCTCCGTTCAGTATCACCCAGAAGCAAGTCCTGGACCAACTGATGCTCATTATTTGTTCACTGCCTTTACCCGTCTTATGGATAAGGATGAAAACTATTTGAATATTGATATTGCCTCAGATCGTCTTTCTGGTTGGGTATTCGGTAGCCAGGAAGGAGCACTCTAATGCCTAAACGTACTGATATCAAAAGAATTATGGTTATTGGTTCTGGCCCTATCGTAATTGGCCAGGCTTGCGAATTCGACTATTCCGGTGCTCAAGCATGTAAGGTTCTTAAAGAAGATGGCTATGAGGTTGTATTGGTTAATTCCAATCCAGCAACTATCATGACCGACCCTGAGTTGGTTGATAGAACCTACGTTGAGCCAATTACTGTTGAGTACCTCAAAAAGATTATCGAAAAAGAACGTCCTGACGCACTTCTTCCAACTTTGGGTGGCCAGACCGGTTTGAATGCTGCGGTTGATTTGGCCAAAGCTGGCATCTTGGACGAATATAACGTTGAAATGATTGGCTGCGACTTGGCTGCAATCGAGCGCGGTGAAGACCGTAAGCAGTTTAACGAAGCAATGGCTGAGATTGGCCTCGAAGTTGCTCGTAGTGGCTATGCCTACTCAACCGACGACGCCCTCCAGTTAGCCTCCGAAATGGGTTATCCGCTCGTAATTCGCCCATCCTTTACCCTTGGTGGTGCTGGTGGCGGTATTGCTCACGATGAAGAAGAGCTTTTGTCTATCGTTTCTCAGGGTCTTGATCTTTCTCCTGTTGGTGAGGTTCTTGTTGAAGAATCTATCGAGGGCTGGAAAGAAT
>JBJEKV010000043.1:0-5854 GCA_051878815.1 Anaerotardibacter sp.
GCATTGAGTGCCTTGCCGTCTCGCTTACATTCGTGAGTATGCTCGTGGCAATGCTCGTTATGGAAATGATCTTCGTGGTCATGACCACATCCGCAATGATCGCGCTCGCACAAGTCGCAGATGTGAAGATGCTTTTCCTTGCCCTTTGAAGTAATGCGAACGAAAGCATCCACAATAAAGCCCATGAGCATACCGATGCATACTTTTGCACCCAAGATTTTTACAATCAGCTCAGGGTCTGCTTGCTGAGCAATGAGAATAGGAAGCAATTCGTCGGAAGTTGCTAAATAAACCGAAAAAAGTGTTCCTACCGTAATTACTTTTGCCGCATATAGCGTTGAAGCAGCTGCCGAAAAGCCACACTGAGGGAAGGCTCCCACTAAAGAACCCACAATAGGTCCTGCAAAGCCTGCCTGCTTTACCACCTCTTCAGCTTTGTTTCCCGCACGCTGCTCGATTGCCTCCATAATTAAATAGGTGACAAAGAGAAACGGAATAAGCTTTACGGTATCAATGATTGCGTCTGAAAATATGTCAATTAAGAATTCCATAGGTGCGTATACTAGCACTTGGCTTACTCACTAGGCACATACAATTTGTACAGCGGTCGAAAGTGCATAATCTGTGCATGTGCCCCTTTGCTGCGAGCCAAAAGAAAGGCACTAACAATAGTTTACGGAGGAATGCAATTAGGGTGCCCGTTGATGATATAACACACTTTGCTCGAAGCACACCGATACCCTAGCGCAAGAAGCGCACCGTAGAGTTTGTGCGTTTAGCGTTTTCGCAACTCCCAAAACGCAACCGCGCTCGCCGCAGCAACATTAAGAGAATCAACTCCCTTTGCCATAGGGATAGTCACCACATAGTCACTACACTCCAGTGTTTTTAACGAAAGACCCGTTCCTTCTGTACCAAACACCAAAGCAATCTTTTCTTGAGAAGCTAATTTTGGGTCATCAAGAGAAATTGCAGCGTCACTTAGCGCTAAGGATGCCACTTTGAAGCCATGCTCGTGAAGAACATCTATGCCTTTCTCAGGCCAAGAATCTACCAAAGAACCAATGCGAGTCCAAGGTATTTGAAACACCGTACCCATTGAAACACGAATAGCCCTTCGATAAAGAGGATCACAACACGCGCTCGTTACTAAAACTGCATCAAAATCAAGAGCAGCAGCGCTTCTGAATATCGCCCCAACATTTGTAGTGTTAGTCACGTCTTCAATAACAGCAACACGACTTGCACCTTCAAGCACCTCTTCTACTGAAAGAAGAGGTTTTCTTCTCATGGCGCACAAGATTCCTCGCGTTAATTCATAGCCGGTAATCTTTTTTATCTCCTCAGAAGGAGCGCAGTATACCGGAATTAGGGTATGCGACACAAAAGATTCGTCCACGCTTGCCGCGATTTCTTCAAGACAATCACGCTTATGGTCAGGAATCAAAAGAGAAACTGGTTCATAGCCAGCATTAAGTGCAGTAATAATTACGTTAACTGATTCGGCAATGAAAATACCTTTTTCAGGCTCCAACTTGTTCCTTAGCTGAATCTCAGTTAAGCGAAGATAAGGATCCAAGCAAGCATCTTCTAAGCTTTCAAGATTGATAAGAGAAAACATATCTTGAGCGGTATTCATTGCGCGCCTTTCTAGATAATAATCGTTGCAATAATTGGCAGCGTTAGCAACATAAGAGACGTTGTTAAGAACGTGCACTTACTCATAGTTTCTACGTCTCCATGATGAGTGATACACATAATAGTTCCTACCGTAGCTACCGGGGTTGCAACTACCAGGGTCATGCTTGCAAGCATGATTGGATCGACAATAAACTGCCCAAACACATAATAAAAAATCACTGGTGTCACAAGCAAACGAATAAACGCCACAATGAAAGAACGCCTATCATCAATCATGCGCTTAAAAGGAGCTTTGGCCAGAGTTGAACCAACAATCAAAAGAGCACAAGGCGAAACCATTGAACCTAAGATTTGGCAGAATTGACCCACAAAACCATGATCAGTTACATGAAATAAGACAAGCGCAGTTGCAATAAAACAAGAAATATTTGCAGGGTTTATAAGCGATTTGAGTGCATTTTTTATCTTCGTGAGTTTATTAGCCGAATCGTCTTCGTTTCCTGAACTCAATAGAAACATACCAACAGTAAACAACATAATGTTATAAGGAATATTAAATAAAGCACCATACAAAACCGCATCACTGCCAAGAAGTGATTCGATTATTGGAAAACCAATAAATCCTGTATTACCAAAAATGATAGTAAAAGCGTAAACTCCCTGAGCTTTCTTTGTTGCCCCTTTAAAAAAGACTTTGACTATCACCAAGGCAAGAACCGATAAGACAATCAAAAAGACTGCAGGAACCGCAATTAAGACAAGAACGGTATTAGCGTCAGGAAGATTGGAATTTTTCAAAACAGAATTAAGGATCATTGCGGGAAGAGCAACATTCAAGACAATTTTCGAAAGAGTCCCATCAAATGTATCGTTGGTGTATCCCTTTTTTCGGCAACCAAATCCAACCGCAATTAAGCCAAACACGATCATCATGGTGGTTAAAATTGACGCAAAAGACTCCATTATCTTGCTTCTTTCTTACGTTTATCTGTCCGCTTGGTTCTTGCAAACCTTTTTTCTGTCGCTATCCGCACATTTCTTTACTAATTCCGCCTTGCTTTTTCTACAGCAAACTCAGGCTTACTGCAAGAAAAACCCTTTTAAAGGCAAAAACCAATCCTTAGACCTAATTTTTTTTCGAAAAATGTTTCTAAATGAATAAATTTTTGTTTTTTTTCTTTGAACGAGTTCTTATATCAAATGCCACTCAAACTCAATACTCTACCGTTCATCAAAGTGAACATCAATCTGACCTCCGCCGCGACATTATTAAAACCCCAGGTGAAAGCCATGTTTTTTCTGCAAGAGCACAACGGAGCATTTTATACAATACGAAAACGAATTTTTTCTACCTCTAGTTTATTACTTCAGCCACAAGGCAGATAAAGTTCTATCGGTATCTTAAAATGAATAAGTTGCCAACCCGTAACAGTTAACCATTAATGAGGAGGACTTGATGACTCGATTGTCTGTAGCTCCTAGTGCAAAAGATGATGCAAAGCAGCATTCGTATATACAAGAATTTGCTCGACGCATTGAATCTATACCACCAGGAACCTGCCCTGTTGCCTTGCAGCTTTCTCTCTTGCAAGCAAGTGGCTGTCAAACCTGCGGCAAATGTACCCCTTGCCGTGAAGGAATTCCCCAGCTTGAAGAAATGCTTGAAACCGTTGTTGCTATGGAGGGCACCCCAGAGCTCTTGATTGCAATGCGCAAAAAAGCACAGGTTATTCGCGATACTGCTGACTGCGCAATTGGCTGGCATGCAGCTGAGGTTCTCTTGAATAGTTTCGACACCTTCGCAAATGAATATGAGTATCACGTTCATAACCATACCTGCCAGGACGGCGTTACCCAGACCGTTCCTTGCGAAACTATGTGTCCAGCTCATGTAGATATTCCTGCTTACATTGCGCTTGTTGGAGAGGATGATTGTGCAGGCGCTATCAAGATGATTCGCAAAGACAATCCTTTCCCAACTGCTTGTGCCTTTATTTGCGAGCATCCTTGCGAAGATCGCTGCAGGCGTAACCTCATTGATGCTCCTCTCAATATTCGCGGCATCAAGAAGTATGCAGTAGATACCGTTGCCGCAGATCAGGTTGAAACCCCTGAAGCATTGCCTGCTACTGGTAAAAAGATTGCCATCATCGGTGGTGGCCCTTCTGGTCTTACTTGTGCTTACTTCAGTGCTTTGATGGGCCATGAGGTTCATGTATTTGAAGGCAGAAAGAAACTTGGCGGCATGATGCGCTATGGCATTCCTGCTTACCGTTTCCCTCGTGAGCGTCTTGATGAGGACATTCGCGCAATCCTTTCCACTGGTGACATTACCGTTCACTACGAATCCACCATTGGTGCGGAAGAAATGAAGCAGTTAACCGCTGACTACGATGCAGTGTATGTTGCTATTGGTGCTCAGGGTGCAAAGACTTTAAAGATGCCTGGCTCCGATGCGCAGGGCGTTATGAGCGCTGTTGAACTTCTCTCTGCTATTGGTGACGGCAACTATCCAGACTTCACCGGCAAGAACGTTATAGTCATTGGTGGCGGCAACGTTGCAATGGACTGCGCACGCACCAGTGTTCGCTGCGGCGCCGAAACGGTAACGGTTGCATATCGCCGTCGTATCGAAGACATGACCGCACTCCAAACCGAAATTGATGCTGCAATGCAAGAGGGCGTTGAAATGCTCACTCTTCAGTCACCTGACCACATTGAAGTAGAAGACGGTCACTGCACCGCTCTCTACACCCAGCCACAAATGATTGGCCCTGTTCGCGATGGCCGTCCTGCTCCTCGTAAGGCAGACAAGCCTCTGGAACGTCTTGATGCTGACATCATTCTTATTGCTGTTGGCCAGGACGTAGAATCTCAGCCATTCATGGCAAAGAGCGGCGCTCTTCTTAAAGCTGACGAATATCTCCAGGCTCCTTATTTGGGAGAGAACGTTTTCGTTGGAGGCGACTGCCAGCACGGCCCTAAGACCGTTATTTTGGCAATTGGCAACGGTAAAGTTGCTGCACACAATATTGATCACTTCTTGGGCTTCAGCCACGAGCTTGACTGTGGCGCTGAAGCACCTGCTGCAAAACCAAATAATCGCACCGCATGTGGCCGCGTAAATATTGTTGAGCGCCCTGCTCGCGAACGTAAGAATGATTTCGAATCCGTTGAACTTGGCATGAGCCGCGAAGAAGTAGAACAAGAATGTGGTCGTTGTTTACGCTGTGATCACTTTGGCTGCGGCGTAATGGAAGGAGGCCGAATCCAATATGTATAACGTAACAATTGACGGCGTATCCGTTGAAATGGAAAAAGGCGCAACCATTCTTGATGCTGCCTACAAAACGGGAACCTTCATTCCAACCTTGTGCTGGATGAAAGAACACAACGAAATTGGCTCCTGCCGTATCTGTGTAGTTGACGTTGAAGGTAACGACGCCTTAACCGCTGCCTGCACCACTCCGGTATATGACGGCATGGTTATCAATACTAATACTCCAAAGGTAATTGCTGCACGCAGGGAAACCATGCGCACTATCCTGGAAGGCCACCGAAGCGATTGCACCACCTGCGAACGCACCGGAACTTGTGCCCTTCAGGCTACTGCTGCACGCCTTGCTGTTGGCGAATTAGACTTCGATCCTGTTTTCGAATACGAGCCATGGGACGAAGACTTCCCTCTTCAGCGTGACGCAAGCAAGTGTATTCGCTGCGGCCGCTGTATTGCAGAATGCGCAAAGGTTCAGCACTGTAATGTTTGGGACTACACTGGTCCAAGCTCTTACCGCAAAATCACCGTCCGCGGTAATAAAGGCATCACCGAGGCAGGCTGCGCATTGTGCGGTCAGTGCATTACTCACTGCCCTACTGGAGCGCTCACGGCACGTAACGACATTGATAAAGTATTAGACGCGCTTGCAAATCCTGAAGTTATGACCGTAATCCAGTTTGCTCCTGCAATTCGTTCTGCATGGGGCGAAGCAATGGGTCTTACCGCAGAGGAAGCAACTCCTGGACGCATGGCAGCTGCTGCACGTCGTCTTGGATTCGACAAGGTATTCGACACCGACTTCGCTGCTGACCTTACCATCATGGAAGAAGGCAACGAGTTTATCGAGTACTTCACCGAGGGTAAGAAGCGCCCAATGTTTACTTCTTGCTGCCCTGGCTGGGTTCGTTTCGCAAAACTTCACTACCCTGAAATTGT
>JBJEKV010000044.1:0-25413 GCA_051878815.1 Anaerotardibacter sp.
CCAATTAAATACGGTACAAGAGAATAAACATGGCGCTTATTGAGCACGATGAGCACCATATAAATAACGCCCGCACAAAGCAACCACTCCAAAGAAGGAGCATGGCCATAGAAGATTGCAATAATGAGAATTGCAATGATGTCGTCAGCAACTGCAAGCGTAGAAAGAAATACCTTTACGCCATTAGGAACACGACTTCCCAAAAGCGACATGATACCTAACGCAAACGCAATGTCGGTTGCCGTAGGAACACCCCAACCGTTAATTGTTTCAGGTGATGAAGCATTCAGAGACACATAAATAATGATAGGAACAAGCACACCACCAACTGCTGCAATTACAGGCAGAATTGCCTGGCGAATATTAGTCAGTTCGCCAACCGTAAGTTCGTACTTAACTTCAAGGCCCACCAACAAAAAGAAGATAGCCATGAACATATCGTTGATAATGTGACCGAGAGACATCGTAGCAACCGAGCTGCCAAATCCAATCATCACTTCGGTATGCCAAAAATGAAGAACATCATCTGCAAGTGGAGAACTGGCAAGAATAACCGCAACAACTGCTCCTAAAAGCATAACCATTGCAGCTTTTGTTGAGGAATGGGTAAAAGAAACTAATCTTCTATATCGTGCATGGTGGCCTGATACTTCTTCGATATATATTTGCTCTTTTAGCTTACTCATAAATCCCCTTTATCGAACCCGCCCATGATTTCTTTACCAAGCACGCAAGGCTTCTACTGCCAGACACGTCCTTTGACAAAACCACGAAGGGTCTTCTTTATCAAAAGAGCTAGCCGTATGCTAGCTCCATGAAAATCCTCTTTACGGTAACAAACGTTTTTCGCATATACCTCCACAATGGTACGGAAAAGAACCTGCTCTTGCCAGAGTTTACACTTCAACTCCAGAAAGAATTCCCAATTGCTCAACTGAGCAGTTACCTCCCGAAATCAAAAAACAAATCTTTTCGCCAGGAGAAACAGGGAGCTTACCCGCCAATGCAGCAGCAATACCAATGCACGCTGATGGCTCTGCAAAAACGCTTCCTTCCGTAAGAAGAAGCTTCCATCCTTGTAAAAGTTCCTCATCTGAAACAGGAACCACTTCGTCAACATATTCTTTTGCAACTTCGAAGCACTTCTGACCCGGATGATTAGACAAGAGCGCATCCGCTATGGTTTGAGCCTGCGGTAGTTCTACTGGCTCACCACAAGCCAAACTTGCGCCATAGCGAGCCATAACTGCGGGCTCTGCACCGTACGTTTTAATGGAACTTCGGCTTGATTTCACCGCACAGCATACGCCCGAGAGCAATCCTCCTCCACTGGTAGGAATAACCACCCCGTCAACTTCAGGAAGTTGATCAACAATTTCCAAGCCAGCCGTTCCCTGACCAGCCATAACATCATAATCATCATACGGAGGAATAAACGTTTTTCCTGTTGTCTTGCTTATTGAAGCAGCAACGTCAAAACGCTCAACTGCCTGACATTGAACAATTTCAGCATCAAGTTTTTTGATGTTTTCAACCTTGATTTCAGGAGCACCAAAGGGCACCACCACCGTAACAGGAATACCCAACATTTTTCCCGCATAGGCACACGCTCTTCCGTGATTGCCGGTTGAGCAGGTGACAATACCTTTCGCAAGAGACTCTTCTGACAGGGAAAGAACCGCATTCATAGCGCCTCTCAGTTTGAAAGCTCCTGCTTTTTGCATACATTCAAGCTTGGCATACACTTCGCAACCTAAGTATGAATCAAGCTTCTCAAGACGTACCAAGGGAGTGGTAATGATATGAGAAGCAATGCGTTTTGCAGCATCCTGGATTTCGTTAATACGAAAAGTCATGTAATCACCTTCATTATATTGAGAAGATTTTGAGGTCACTTCAAGAGAAACTCTTTTCCATACAAGCAAGCTTATGCTCTTTCGAACAGGTTTATGCTACCGAATCTCAGAGCTCACCGAAAGAAGATAGTCCACATATTTTATGAAGATGACCCCTTTCACCGTGTTGATTTTTGCGGGATATGAGAAAAACAGGTATTCTTAGAAGACTTCTTATTTGAAAGGGTTACGTCAGGTGACGAAAAAAGTAATTTCATACGCAGTTCCTTGCTACAACTCTGCTGAATATATGGACCACTGCATTGAGACCCTTCTTGAAGCACAGGCATCCGATATTGAAATCATTATCGTTGATGACGGTTCTACTGATTCCACTCCTGAAAAAGCAGACGCTTGGGCAGAAAAACATCCTGACATTATTAGGGTAATTCACCAAGAGAACAAAGGTCATGGTGGCGCCTGCATGGCAGCACTTCATGCGGCAACAGGATTTTTCTTCAAAGTAGTTGATTCCGATGACTGGGTAGACAACGAAGCTCACTTAAAGCTTCTTGAAGTACTTCGCAAAGAAGGCTCCCAGGCAATTGACCTTATTATCACCAACTACGTTATTGAAAACGAATGGGAAAACACCCAGATAGAAGTTGAATATCGCCGTGCGTTTAGAGATTGCAAAGGAAAGCTTTGTGGTTGGGACAGCATGAAACATCTGGCCTACCACAAAAACATCACCATGCACGCAATGACATATCGCAGGCAGCTTCTTCTTGATTTGGGCTTGGAATTACCTGAACACACGTACTATGTTGATACCATCTATGCATACGTTCCACTCCCTCACGTAACAGGACTTATGTATTTGGATATCAACTTGTATCGCTATTTTGTAGGCCGAGCAGATCAGTCCACTAATGTGCAAAACATTGTTCGTCGTATTGATGAGCACATTAAGGTGACTAAGATTATCATCAGCCATTACAAGCTTGAAGAAGATGTTGCTCTTCCTCGCCTACGAAAATTGATGCGTAACCAGCTTACGGTTTTAATGGCGGCATGTACCGTTTATTCCCTTCTCTCTTCGGAAAGAAACAAGCACACTAAACGCATGGATATCTGGATGTACCTCCACGACCATGACTACGCAACGTATAAAAAAATACGTCGTACGTTCTTATGGTGCGGTTCAAACTATCCAGGAACTATAGGCAATAAGCTTTTCGAAATTGGCTTTGCTATTGCAAGAAAGTGCTTTAAGTTCACCTAAACTTTTCAAGATTAGCGAGAACCATGAAAGGTAAACTTAAATTCATAATTCCTGCGATTATTGTGCTCGCAGTAATCATTATCTTTGCTACTCATGCCGAGGCTTTTGAATCGTTTGTCAATGCACTTGCAGGAGCAAGTCCTGCTTTCATTATTATTGCCGTCATTGTTTTATGTGGCCGCTACTTCATGTATGCCTGGGCTTTTAAGGCAGGCTTTCAAGCAGTAGGTGCTGACATCAAGATGTCGAAGATGATTGAGATCGTCATGTCTATCACCTTCATCAACGACACCGCTCCAACTGCTGGCATGGCAGGTTCAGTCTACTTGGCAAGCTGGGCAACGAAAAAAGGTGCAACCATGGGTGGCGCTATCAGCTTAGTATTCTTGGACAAGATTACGTTCTTTGGATCGTTTGCGCTGATTCAGACCGTAGGCATGATTATTCTAGCGCTCAACAATCAGCTTTCTAATCTCTTAATTATTGGCAGCTGTGTAATTTATGCGCTAGCACTCGTTTTCATTATTGCGCTCTATTTGAGTTATCGTCATCCTTGGACTTTAGAGAAAATCTTAAGTTTTTTGGTAGGTATTCGTAACGCCGTGTGGCGTATTTTTAAGACGAAGGTTTCCGAAGAATGGGCTAGCAACACTGCTCGTTCTTGCCAGAAAGCTGCTCAGACTATCGCCTCAAACCCTCATAAAGTTGCACGCATGTTTGCGCGTATGTTTGCCTTGTTCTTGTGCGAAGCGGCAAGCATTACCTTCGTATGCATTTCCTTTGGCTTCTTTAACGTAGCAGGCATTATTGCTGCCTACGTTGCAGGATTCATTATGTCCATGATTGTGGTTCAGACCGTTGGCATTATTGAGGCTATCTTGGTTATTATGCTCACCGCATTTGGCGCTGATTTCGGTACCGCAACCGCTATTTCTTTGGTATACCGCGGTTTGTTGTTCTGGGCACCATTTGCTATTGGCGCTCTTTGCATTCAAAAGACGAGCAAAGATTTTATTGATGATAAGGCACCTGATGTCCTTACCGATGCCAAGGCTCCTGAGAACCCTACCGGTAGCAAAACTCCTGAAAATCAACCAATCGACTAATCCAATTCTTGGCTAACTTAATGCTCGAATAGTTCAGTACTCGGACAGTTTAATCCCCTATCCAAACTAATACTCGACTAACTCAATAACTCAGATTGTCTAATCTGCTATCCAAACAACTTAGTCTAATACTCGAATAACGGCATCTCTCATAGCTTCGATGAGCCCTTCGGAACAGTTGAGCTCTTCAACGTACACAAACCGAGCACCTTCGCCAGCTGCGTTTAGATACGTTGCCTTCAAGTCACGCTTAATTTCTATTTCAGTTTCAGTGTTCTTAGCAATAAAGATTGGGCAAATCACGCAGAGATTAGTGACGTTTTGCTCAGCAAGCTCTACCACTTCTTTATCAACAAAAGGCTGCAACCATTTGCGTGAATCAAAGCGAGACTGATAACCCAACAAAACATCCTGATCAGGAATTCCTAAGTCACTTGCAAGATTGCTTCTTGTTTGCTCTACCTGTTGTTGATAAACATCTCCCTTTTCGATGTCTTTTAAAAGCGTTGAATGGAAGCTCAAAAGAAGCTTTGAGCCTGGGGTGTATTCCCATGCTTCTTTTACGCTGTTTGCAAGTGCTTGCCTATAAGAAGGAAGATCATAGAAGTAAGGAATTTCGTATACTTGAGGATTCCAGAGAGAAGCTTCATCGTTTGGATTTACTGGTTTGTCTTTTTGCTTCGCTGCACTTCTCTGGCCTTCTGCTTTAACCTGCTCAAGAATTGTGTGTGCCTCTTTCAAACAAGTCCCTGCGCATACTTTTACCTGCTGAGGGTACGTTGGGAATAAAACAAGCACATCGCAACCAGCATCACGCAACGTACGGAGGCCTGAAGCAATTGATGGATTACCGTAGCGCATCGCGCTTACAACGGTTACCGCATCAACCTCTTTTTCGGAAGCAGAGAAATAATCCCTCAAAGATTCTTCGAGCAACTCGCATTGATTCTGGCATGTGATTCGATACGGAGAATCTTCCTCAGTCCAAAACTCCTGATAGTTTTTAATGGTCTTATACGGACGTTCTTTGACTGTTTTCTCAACAATTCGTTTTCTAATAAATTTTGGAGCACCAATAATTGCGGGGTCCATAAGGAACTCCCTCAAATAACGCTGAATTGCCTCGATTGAAGGCTCGTCAGGAGTGCCCGTATTTATGCAGAGAACGCCAATATTCATCGAATTCCTTTCTTTCCTTATAAAGAATACCCTCCCTAGCTTGACAGCAGACAAGCTCTCAAGGCCTACGGAGAAAAACAGGCGCGAAAGGAGAATCTTTCAAAATATGATACCCTTGTGATACACACCCTTAATGATACTCAAGTATCATTAAGTCCTAACGCAAAGAATCACGTTTTTTAAGAAGAAACGAGGAATACATTTTGGCTAGTCCTAATAAAAAAACTAAGCGCATTGTTATAGCGCTGGTAACTCTTGTTCTTATTGTTTTGGCTGCCCTTTTTGGCGTAGGAAATTATCTGTTTGACTACGCAGTAGGTCGTGGGGGCGACGGCGGCAACCGTGAAGTATCTCTTGAAGTGGAAACTACTACTGATCCGCAATCAGAGTATGACCTCAACACCGCAAAACAAGATGCCCTTACTCAGAAATTCGTAGAAACTGCCACTGAGCAGGAAGTTTCCATCACTTCCGATGACAATCTTTCTCTTACTGGTTTCTATTACCCTAAGGAATCCCACAAATGGGCTTTGATTATCCACGGCTACCGAGGAACTCATCTCTCCATGATTGACTACTGCCAGCGTTATCACGATGCAGGCTACCAAGTTATTGCTCCCGACCTTCGCGGATGCGGAAAGAGTGAGGGAGACTATATTGGCATGGGCTGGCCTGACCGTCTTGACATGCTCAACTGGATTGACTGGATTATCGAGCAGGACCCTGAAGCAGAGATTATCCTTCACGGTGTTTCAATGGGCGCAGCTACTACCATGATGACTTCTGGCGAAGATACTCCTGACAACGTAATTGCCTTTATTGAAGACTGTGGTTATACCAGCGAATGGGACATCTTCGCTTCAGAACTTCAGCTACGCTTTGACTTGCCTGAATTCCCAATCCTTAACGTAGCAAGCTGCATTTCCACCATTCGTGCAGGCTATTCATTCGAAGAAGCATCAGCACTTAACCAGGTTAAGAAGTGTGAAAAGCCAATGCTCTTCATTCATGGAGACGCGGATGATTTCGTTCCATTCGAAATGCTCCAGGTGCTCTATGACGCAAAGCCAGGCACAAACAAAGACAGGCTTGTTGTTGAAGGAGCAGCACACGCAGACTCCTATCTCGTATTGGGAGAGGCCTACTGGAACACCGTCTTTGACTTTATTGAGGACGTGCGCTCTTAGAGAAGCTCCCTAGTGAACTGAACTTCGATAGTGAGACTAAAAACAATAGTTTTTAGTCTCACTTGCTTTTAGGGTTCTTTTTTCAAGATTGCCACGCACAGAAGCCTTCAACTCCTGCTTTCAGTCTAGCAAGACCATCCTCAACATTTTTTCTTGAGGTGGCAATATTCATGCGCATAAATGCCTTTCCTGCTTCGCCATAAAAAATTCCTTCAGTAACGAAAAGGCCTGTTTCTTTACGTATGAAGCGCTGCAAAACTTTTGCGTCATCAACAATTTTCGAGCAATCAAGCCACAACAAATACGTTGCGTCACTTTCTATCACGCTTATTTCAGGGATGTTCGCCTTGACAAACCCGTAAGCCAGTTCTTTGTTCTTCTGAATGTAATCATTTACTTCATCAAGCCATGTTTCAGACTGCTCGTAAGCCGCAATAGTTATATCAGCCGCAAAAACATTAGGTTCTGCCACCTTATCAACATGCAGACGATGAGCCAATCGTGAAGCCAGCTCCTGGTTTTTTGTAAAGGCATAAGAGCTTTGCAGGCCTGCCACATTAAACGCCTTTGAAGGAGATGCCGCAGTAATGCAGAGGTCAGCACAAACATCATTTACCCGTGCAAAGGGAACATGCGCTACCCCTGGCTTCATCACTTCGCAATGAATCTCATCAGACGCAACAAGCACACCATGCTTTTCGCAAAGCGTTCCAATCTTAGCAATGTCCTCTGCGCTCCACACATTTCCCGTAGGATTGTGGGGATTACAGAAAATAAAAAGGTTTACTTCCGGATGAGAAAGCTTCTCTTCCAAGTCTTCGAAATCTATATGAAACTTGCCCTTTTCGTACACAAGATTACTCTCATATACTTCACGTTCGTTTTCTTTGATTGTGCTATAAAAACAGTTGTAGTTTGGCGCTAAGAGAACAATCTTTTCGCCCTTTTGCGTAAACTCATGAATAATGGCAGCAACGGTAGGCATTACCCCCGCGCTAAAAAGCACCTGCTCAGGCTCAAGAATCAAATCATGCCTTTTCTTCCACCACAAGCAAACAGCCCGACTAAACTCCTGAGGAACAACAGTATATCCATACACTCCTTGTTTTGCTCGGCGAATAATTGCTTCTTGAATTGCAGGAGCTACTTCAAAGTCCATATCAGCAACCCACATTGGCAATTCACCTGGTTTTGCCCACTCCCATTTAAGAGCATTAGTTCCAGATCTATCAATTTCCTTATCAAAATCAAACATGGTAAAGATGCCTCTCTCGTTTCAAGCTGCCGCTCTCGTTTGCCTCTATAGTACTCTGCAAGCGCACTCCCCTTGCGCTTTTTGCCAAAGAAAAGCATAAGGTTCTCTATAAAAATTCGTACACACTCAAACAAGTGTTTTATCATAGACAGTTAATTGAAAACTTCTGCTCAATAAGAAACACTGAAGGGAGAACTCATGCAGATTTCTCAACAACAAATTGAGCTTGTCAACGATAGAGTGCAGGCACTTTTAGTTGCTGATAATTTCTACGGAAAGCGACTCAAAGAAGCAGGTATTTCATCAGTAGAAACACCTGAAGATTTCTTAAAACTTCCTTTTTCCGAAAAGGCCGACTTACGTGATGCATACCCATTGGGATTGATGGCAGTTCCTGAGGAAGAAATTGTCCGCATCCATTCTTCATCAGGCACAACCGGAAAACCAGTAATCATTCCTTACACCGCAAAAGACGTAGACGACTGGGCAATCATGTTCAAGCGTTGCTACGAAATTGCAGGTATTACCAATAAAGATCGCATCCAAATCACCCCTGGTTATGGTCTTTGGACCGCAGGCATTGGTTTCCAGAATGGTGCCGAAAAACTTGGTGCAATGGTTGTACCAATGGGTCCTGGCAACACCCCAAAGCAGCTTCAGATGATGCAAGATATGCAGAGCACCGTTCTCTGTTCAACCTCCTCTTACGCACTTCTTCTTGCGGAAGAAATTGAAAAGCAGGGCATCCGTGAAAACATTAAGCTCAAAAAGGGTGTAATTGGTTCCGAGCGTTGGTCTGACCGCATGCGTCAAACCATCCACGAAGGACTCGGGATTGACCTCTACGACATCTACGGCTTAACCGAGATTTATGGCCCAGGCATTGGCATTAGCTGCGACGAACAGTGCGGCATGCATTACTTCGACGACTACGTCTACCTTGAGATTATCGATCCAAAAACGGGCGAACCTGTCCCTGATGGAGAATGGGGAGAGATTGTAATCACCACCCTCGTTAAAGAAGGTGCTCCTCTCATCCGTTTCCGCACTCATGACCTCTCCCGCATCATTCCAGGTGACTGCGCTTGCGGATGCAAATTCCCTCGTATCGACACCATTCAGGGCCGCACCGACGACATGATGAAGATTAAGGGCGTAAACGTATTCCCTAACCAGATTGAAGAAATCCTTGACCAGTTCCCTGAGGTTTCCAGCGAATACCAGATTCGCATCTCTCACCTTGAGGGCAAGGACACCATGCGTATCTACGTTGAAACCAACGGTACGGTTGACTTCCTTGATTTGGCAAAGCGTCTTGCTGAGAAGATTAAGAGTGTTATCGGCTTTACTCCACTAGTTAAGGTTGTTGAAGAAGGCTTGCTCCCTCGCTCCGAAAAGAAGACCAAGCGAGTAATTGACGAGCGCTACGACTAAACCAGGAGGCTTTAATGTCTACAAACCAGGAAAAATACTTTGATTCTTCCTTCGAGCGCTATTTAGAAGAAGAACTTACCCATGCAAAGGAGAAGCTTGGTAAGCCTAAGGCTACCGAGCTCTTCCTTTCTGATATTCATGGCGAATATAATGCGTTTGCTCACGTGCTCAAAAATGGCTGCGGTTCTATTCGCGCTGCCATTGATGAGCTTTTTGGCGAAGAGTTATCCGAAGAAGAGCGCGCTACCCTCGCAACCTTAATCTATTACCCTGAGGAAAAGCTGGAAGAGTTGCTTGGTTCTACTTCTGAAGGCGAAACTCTGATGGCAGGCTTTTTATGCCAGCTGGGCGTTCTCTACAACCACTTCGCAAAGAACTTTACGCCATTTGAAGTAAAGAGTGCGGTTACCGGGCAAGCATACTCCGTTGTTGATGTTTTGATGGTTGAAAACCTCAACAATGAACAGGCAAAACAGCGCGCAAACGCTATTGCCCACTCACGCATTGCAGGTCCTGCCATTTTTGCCCTCTGTCATGCTGTCCAGCGTCTCTCTTATGAAAAACTTCACTTGGTAGGCGATATCTACGATCGTGGCCCTTGCCCAGACCTCATCATGGACGAACTCATGAATCATCCATCGGTTGATATTCAGTGGGGCAACCACGATATTCTCTGGATGGGCGCATCTCTTGGACAGCCAGGCTGTATTGCTAATGTAGTGCGCATTTGCGCACGTTATGGCAATTTGAACATCCTTGAAGAGACCTACGGGATTGATTTGTCTGAGCTCACTTCTTTCGCTAAAAAGGCTTACAAGGATGACCCATGCGTTGCCTTTGGCCTTAAAGGCTCTCCTGAAATTTCCGAAGAGGAGCAAGAGCGCAGCATCAAGATTCAGAAAGCTATGGCAATCATCCAGTTCAAGGTTGAAGCCCAGCTTATTGCCGAAAATCCATCGTTTAATCTTGAAGACCGTAACTTGCTCGACAAGATTAATTACGAAGAAGGAACAGTGCTTCTTGACGGCGTCACCCACGAATTGACCGACAAGGTATTCCCAACTGTTGATCCAGAAAATCCATTTCAATTAACGCGTAAAGAAAAGCGCGTCATGAATTCCTTGGTGAGCGCGTTTAAGAATTGCCAGCGCCTTCAAGACCACATCAAGCTCTTTATTGAAGCTGGTAGCCTCTACAAGATTACGAACAACATGCTTCTCTTCCACGCATGTGTTCCACTCAATGAAGATGGCAGCATGAAAGAAGTTTCTTTCTACGGCAATACCTACAAAGGTAAGGCTCTCTTCGATGCAGTTGATGGCTATGTTCGCGATGCATTCTCTAATCAAGACCCTGAAACCAAAAAGCAAGGCCTTGATTTGCTCTGGTATCTCTGGCTTGGAGAAGGCTCCCCTCTCTTCGCAAAGAGCAAGATGGCAACCTTTGAGTTGTACCTCATTGCTGACAAAGCAGCACGTAAAGAAGTGAAGAACTCCTTCTATTCTCTTTATGAGAAGGAAGAAGTTATCAACGCAATCCTTGAAGACTTCGGCATGGATCCAAGCGTTTCTCGCATTGTGTGCGGTCACACTCCTGTCAAAGTTAAGGATGGCGAAGATCCCGTTAAGTGCGGTGGCAAGGTTATTGTTATTGACGGCGGTATGTCTAAGGCTTACCAGTCAAGCACCGGCATTGCGGGCTTTGCGCTTATTTCTACTGCAGAAAGTCTTGAGCTTGCAACCTTGACACCTCTTCAGTCGAAAGAGGACACCATCGCAAACAACAAAGACATCCTTCCTCAAAAACGCGTCTTGGCTACCTACCCTACCGTGTTGGTGGAAGATACTGATGACAAGAACGATTTGCTTGCAGAAATTTCTGCATTAGAAGAAGAGATCGCTTCTTATCAAAGCTAGATTTTTCTTCGAAACCGAGTCTACTCTCAATTAAGTTTGCTCTCAATTGTCATTGGTGTGTTTAAAACTAATTGCAACTACAAAAGCTCTCTGAGAATTAAAACTCAGAGAGCTTTTTTACGTTTTTTTTGATTTATAGATTAACCTGCTAGCTGATGTAAGAATCAAGTAAATCAATGATTTCCTGCTTGTTCATATTCTTGCCAATGAATACCAGCTTAGTGCGCCTATCCCCCACTTCAGGATCCCAGTCTTCAAAGACTTCTGGGTTAGTCTTGCGCACTTCATTCAATTCTTCTTCAGGAAGAACTGCTGCCCAAGGGCCATTCTCTTCAAGATAGAATCGCTTGCCAGCCTGCTCAAACAAATAGCAAGAGTAGTCATCACCCTCATACCAGAGGAGACCCTTAGCACGAATAATACCCTCAGGCCATTTCTCAATTACTGCATTGAGTGCATCGTGACTAAATGGTCTACGACGGTCATAAATGAAGGTGCTAATACCGTAATCAGCTAAGTGGTCATGATTGCAGCCGCAGGTGCAATTTGGTCCGTGGTGATGATGGTGATGGTGGTGACCTTCTTCATGACCCTCTTCGTCATGATCATGTTCGCGATCATGACAGCAGCAATCGTCGTCATAATGATGGTCATGGTCATGATGATGCCCGCAACACTCTTCCTCGTGGTCGTGATGGTGGTCATGGTCGTGCCCGTGGCTGCAGCATTCCTCATCATGATGGTGCTCGCCTTCGCCGTGCTCTTCTTGAGAATCATCCTCATACTTGTCAGAGTTGGTCATTGCATCAACCCAAACTGCCGAGTCGAAAACTCCCTCAAAGGTAAACAATCCCGTATTGAGAATCTCATCCAAATCAACGGCACACTTTGTTGCTTCAATAATCTTTGCTTCCCTCTGAAGGCTGCGAACAAGCGCGCGCAACTCTCCCATTTGCTCAGGGGTAACCTGGTCTGCCTTATTAAGAATCAACGTGGAGCAGAACTCAATTTGCTGAATAAGCAAACCTTCGATATCAGTTTCCTCAATGCCTTCTTCAAGCAAAGCCTTGCCACCATTGAATTCATCAAACATACGAGCTGCGTCAACAACGGCAATTACGTTATCAAGCTCCATTGGAGTATCTTCGTCAGTGTTTTCCTCAAAGAAAGCCGAGATAGTATACGCAATAGGCATTGGCTCGCAAACACCAGATGCCTCAATGATGATGTAGTCAAAATTTCCTGAATTAGCAATGGAGCGCAACTGGTTTTCTAGATCCTCAGAAAGAGAGCAGCAAATGCAACCGTTGGTCATAGGAATCAACGTGTCATCAACCGTAGTAAGCGCACCTGAAGAAGCAATAAGATCCGCATCTACGTTTACTTCACCAATGTCGTTTACTATTACGGCTGCCCTAATTCCCTCGGTATTCGTAAGGATATGGTTAAGGAGCGTAGTCTTTCCTGCTCCGAGATATCCGGTAATCATTGCAACTTTAATCGTATTATTTGCCATAATTCTCAACCGTTCTTTCATCTTGCAAGCTCATAAGTGCTCACGTTTGGATATGCGTTCTTTCATTCGCATCAAATTCTATCCGAACGCAAGAGTAGTTCTAGTTTTCATCCTGTTTCTCCAGCAACTTTCCTGCACCGATGCTGCGGAGGAAGTCGGCAAGAAATGCCGTTGTTTCTCTGTTGCGCGCTTTTCTGGATTCTTCGAATGCAGCGGCAATCATCTTAGGAGTAAATACTTTTCTTCCCTGCAAAAGCTGCTTCAATTCGACAGTCCATCCTTTTTTAGCCATAAAGCAGATGAGCTCTCGTTTGCCTTCCATGTTTGGATCGGACAAATATGGAGCAATTACACGCACGGTCTCAGGATCTTCCTGAAGCAATTCCGGATGCCAGAATAAACGCAATCCTTCTGCAGAGACGGCAACATCGCTCTTTGGAGATTTCTTTGCCACTACTAAGTGCTTTTTCACCCATCGGGCACCTAATCCTGGAATTGGATTGTTGTCAGGATTCATAATCCAGGCGAAAAGGCTTCGATGCTCTTCGTTTCTTGCTGCTTCGTACAAAATTCCGCGCAAATCTTCGCCTTTGAGAACACCTTGCGAAATGAGTTCCTTGATACAAATGCGCGCCTTGTCACCCTTCAGCACTTCAGCAAACAAGTTGCCGTTTTCCTCGAGATAGTGACTGCGTCGCTCTTTTGCCAAGCCTGGCGTATCGTTTACGAGTGGAGCTTTCTTGCCTGTGCCCTTCAAAGAGGCACCTTTGCGAAGCAACAAACGAGCCGCACTTTGATTACCGCACGCAAGTGCAAGAGCCAGCGCCCGTCCCGCATTCTCGATTCCGCCCGAAACGTCATACAACACATCAATGGCCTGGACGTTTCCTTCTTTAGCAACGCGGCAGAGCTCATCGGATAAACAAGACTCCCATGATTGGTCAACGCCAAACCACTGCAAAAAATCTATAGCAAGGGACAAGTCCTCTTCCTCAAGCACCTCGAGCATAAGCTCTTCGCCATATGCAGACGCCGTTGTGAGCGGATAGGTAGTGAGGTAGCCGGCGTGGTCAGGTGCTTCACCATAAGTTATTTCCAGTACATCTTCCGCGTCCGCGTCAAACTCTAGTGATGGCTTTTCTGCCACATCTTCAGGAAAGAGAAGCATATCAGCCGAAAGTTCAATTTCTATTACCGGGCGAAGTGCAATAAAGTCCTGGTCTACCTGATAGCCATACTCGTTGATCCAGCCATCCTGCTGGACTGTTGCGCAAAACTCTTTGCTGTAGCCCGAGGTGCGCAACCACCACGTGCCTTTTGAACCATCAATAGTGCGCGTAGCCTTAAACGGCATGAGTGATTCAAGCTCCTCGATACTCAAGAGGAAAACGGTGTCGCACGTATCTGGTGCATCAGCGCCCTCGAACGAAGCGTTTCCTTTATTTAAGATGGTTCGTTTTTGAAGGGCGGCTTGGATTTCTTCCGAAAATGCAGTTTGAAGGAATTCTCCATTCAACCACGCGCGCACGTCGGAGTTCTCCCACGTTGAGCCCTGCGCATCCGCATGAAATGCGCGGGTAGTTAATGCGTCTACGGTAATAGCTAAGAGTTTTGTTCCCTCTATCGAAAGAATACGCCAAACAATAGGCCGCTCTTCCCAGGTACCTAACTCAAATTCGTCAGCAATAACTAAGGCGTCGCCAAGAAGGCACGTTCGTAGCGCCAGATTTTGCATAGTAATCCTTTTTCTTTTAAGAAGAGCATGCGTAGCGTCTCACTCCTCTTACTGTTTTTACATCCTGTACAGTATAACAACTGGGATAACAGACGAAACAGCCAAGAAAAAAGCTACAATGAAATCCATGACCTTCGATACAACATACTCATCTTCTGTGATGGTCTTAGCCGAGCAAGAATCTTTCCGCACCGAAGCCGAAGAGCTCGCAACCCATCTTAATGCCACTCTTCTTACCACTCCTCCATCAAAAGACTTCCAAGGATTGGTGCTTTCAGTTGGCGAAAAGGGGCTCTCCCTCATTGATGGGTCCATGACGCTTCACGGCGACTACGTAAAAATGTACGACCGCATCAAACCGGGGAAGTTCCAGAAGGAACTCATAGTTAAAGCAGCCAAAATCAAAAACGCTGACCACCCGCTTACCGCAATCGATGCAACCGCAGGACTCGGCCAAGACGGTCTCCTTCTTGCCGCAGCGGGTTTTCAAGTAACACTGTACGAGAAAGACCCTATTATTGCCGCTCTTCTAAAAGACTCTATTTGCCGCGTAGAAAATGACCGCTGGTTAGGCCCAATCACTCAGAGAATGACCGTAGTTGAAGGCGATAGTATTGCTGCCCTTCAATCATTAGACAGCGAATCTTCAAGCCCTGACGTAATTCTTCTGGATCCTATGTTTCCAAAGCGAAAGAAAGCCGCTTCGGTTAAGAAGAAATTCCAGGTAATCCATCAGTTGGAAAAACCATGCGAAAATGAAGAGGAACTCCTCGAAGCAGCACTTAAAGCCCATCCAAGGAAGATTGTTATTAAGCGTCCCGCAAAAAGTCCTTATTTAGGCGGTATTTCGCCAACCTATTCACTCGAAGGAAAAGCTATCCGCTATGACGTCATAGCGCTTCCTCCAAAAGCGTAGGAAGGCAAAACCAACAGCATTTCCGGAAATTGCAAAGAGCCAGAATCAGAAGCCTCAAGAAAGCGTAAGTACCCCAATAGAACACAAACAGCCCCCCAAAACACCACTCTAATAAAACTGCTATAGCCCTCCGTCGTAGTAAAGAGTAGAATTAAACGGATTAGAAAAAACTGGGGGGGGGAGTCCTTCTCATAAAGAATACAGGAGAAACAATGTCACAAAATAACGGAAGGCAAGTAAAGCTACCAAGCCTTTTTGCAGCATTTTTGCCAATTATTTCCATGGTTGTCTTGATGATGTACATTTATGTCTTCATTGCCGATTCAGATATCTACGACGCAGCACATCTTCCTCTTGCCTGCTCTATTGTAGTTGCATGCTTGGTTGGTGTTGCTTACGGACGAGACTTCAAGTCTATGTTCACTGACATCCTCAACCGTCTCACCACTTCCATGGAAGCTATTCTTATTTTGTGCATGGTTGGCTTCCTGATTGCCGCATTTATGATTAGCGGAACTATCCCTTCCATGATTTACTATGGCCTCGAGTTCCTCACTCCAAGCATTTTCTTGCCAGCAGGCTGCATTATTTGCGCTCTTGTTGGTATGGCATGCGGTTCATCCTGGACCGCTACCGCAACAGTAGGTATTGCTTTCATGACCATTGGTGCAGGTTTGGGAATTGATCCGGTCATTACTGCAGGTATGGTTATTTCAGGCGCTTATGTTGGCGACAAATTCTCTCCTTTGTCTGACACCACTAACCTTGCAGCAGCAGTTGCAGGTACCTCACTCTTTGATCATGTACGCGCTATGGCTACAACAACTGGTCCAGTATTCGTTATTGCGCTTGTTTTGTACACCATTATCGGCATCAACATTGACGCTTCAACCTACGACCCTACCGTTGTTGCAAGCATCCAGACTTCCTTGATGGAAAACTTTAACATCAGCCCTATTCTTCTTTTCCCTATTGTGGTTGTTATTACGGTATGTGTTTTACGCCTCCCTGGTTTGGTAGGCATTGCAATCTCAATTGTAGTAGGTGTTCTTTTCTGCATTTTCTTCCAGACTTCTAACCTCTCCCTTGCAGAGATTTTCTCCATTCTTCACTATGGTCCTGGCATTGAAACAGGAAACGAACTTATTGACAAGGCTTTGTCTAAGGGCGGTTTGGAAAACCAGATGTGGACCATTTCCTTGGTAATGTTGGCAGTTGCATTCGGCGGTGCTCTTGAAGGCTGCGGCGCTATTACCCGTATCTTTAGAACCATCAAAGAACGCATCCAGAGCACCAAGAGCCTGATTCTTTCCACCTTGGGAACCTCAATTTTCTGCGACGCAGTTATGTGCGACCAGTTCTTAGGAATTGGCGTTCCTGCTCCTCTTTACGAAGATAAGTATGACAAACTTGGCCTTTCCCGCACCATGCTTTCCCGAAGCGTTGAAGACGCAGGAACCATGTGGTCTCCTCTCTTCCCTTGGACTGCATGTGGTGCATACCAGATGGGCATTTTGGGAATCAATCCATTGTTCTACTTCCCATTCGCCTTTGTAAACTTGTTAAGCCCAATCTATGCAGCAATCACCGTAATGCTTGGTCGCAACATCTTCTGGGCAGACGGCTCTTACACCAACCTTCTTGGCAAGACTAAGCCAGGCAAGCCAGCTGCTGCACCTGAAGAAGCACACAAGATTGCGCTTGAAAACCTTGAACGTCTCCGTGCTGAAGGAAAAGCACCTATCCCTGTAGAGAAGTAGTTGCCATGTTTAATGTGAAAGACGAATCCGTAAGAGCGTTATTGTTTAAAGGAAACTTTGGCCTTGAGCGGGAAAGTCTGCGCATTACCTCAGACGGCTTCCTTGCAAAAACCGCTCATCCTTTCGCAGGAAATGCAAATATCATTCGCGACTTTGCGGAGAATCAAACCGAGATCAATACGGGAATCAATCCAACTCCTGCGCAAGCGTTAGCAGAAATTGCACAGTATGATTCCCTCATTCATAAAACGCTTTTGACCCAAGAAGAGCCTGAACTTATTTGGCCATTTTCTAATCCGCCTTACATTCGAAATGAAAACGATATTCCTATTGCTCAGTATTATGGCGAAGAGCGAGAAAAGACTACCTATCGTGAGTATCTTTCCTCACGATACGGCCGCTATAAAATGACGTTTTGCGGTATCCACTTCAACTATTCGTTTGCTGACGAACTCTTAGAGGCAGATGCAAACGCAAAGGGTGTTTCTGACTTTACGGCCTATAAAGATGCGCTCTATCTCGATCTTGCTCAAAAGTGCGTAGCATACGGCTGGCTTATCACCGCACTTACTGCAGCTTCTCCTGTCTTCGATTCGAGTTTTACCGAAGAAGGCACTTATGACGAAGACGTTTTTATGGGCATTAGTTCAGTACGTTCAAGCGAATTGGGCTACTGGAACTTCTTCACTCCAGTGTTGAGCTATGACAGCCCTCTTGCATACGCCCAAAGCATTCAGAACTATGTAGACACTAATTTGATTCGCGTGCCAAGCGAACTCTACTATCCGGTTCGCTTAAAACCACGCGGTGACTACCAAATCGAAAAACTAGCTCAGGGAAACATTAGCCATATTGAATTGCGTAACCTCGACCTCAACCCGCTTGCCCTTCATGGTATTCGCGAAGAAGACATTCATTTTGCACAGCTCTTCCTTATTTGGCTTGCTTCTACTGCGCAACTTACTCTTGATCCTGTTGCACAAGTACAGGCGGTTGCAAACTTCAAGAGTGCAAGCCATTACGATTTACGCCTTGCGAAAATTCTTCTTCCTAACGGAACCGTTTCTACGGTTGGCCAAGCAAGCTTAAAGATTCTTGATAATATGATTCGCTTCTTCACTGACATCAAAGCTGATGACGAAGTGCTTGACTGCCTTGCGTTTCAGAAAGCAAAGCTTACCGATTTCCGCAATTCGTACTCTTGGCAGGTACACAAAGCGTACGGAACTAACTTCGTCAAAAAAGGTTTAAAACTTGCCAAAGAAAACCAGGTAGCTATTTTAGGCCAAAACAAATAAATCCAACCCATTAAAAAAGTGACCCCGAAGGGTCACTTTTCATATCTGCTTGTTTTCTGCTCGTCAGTCTTTGCTTTCGCTCTGGCTTAGCACCTGGCTAGCCGCGGCTTTTGCCTTGTGTCTGACTAAGCTTAGCCTTTGCCTCAACTCTTACAAAAGATGTGCACGAAGCTCTTCACCAGAAAGAGGGCTCAAGTAAGCAGGAGCCACATCAAATACGGTCTTGCAACCAATGTTTCCTTCTTTGTTCAAGCGATCAACGGCGCGAGCAAATGCAACAATTACCGAACCAGTGAACTCTGGATTGGAATCAAGCTTGAGGCTGTACTCAATTACGTGCTTGTTTTCCTTCTCAAATCCAGTAACGCCAGTACGGAATACGAAACCGCCATGAGCAATGCCGCTGTGGTCACGGGCAAACTCTTCTTCAGAGATGAAGTTCACGGTGGTGTCGTAGTCAGCGAAGTAGTTTGGCATAGTTACGATTTCTTTTTCAATCTGAGCCAAGTCTGCGCCTTCTTCAGCAACAACGAAGCACTCGCGAAGATGCTTCTGGCGAGTAGTGAGCTCAGGATTTGAACCGCTGCGAACTGCCTCAAGCGCATCATCAACAGGAATGGTGTACTGCTTTGCGTTCTTTACGCCTGCAATACGACGAACTGCATCAGAGTGACCCTGGGAAACGCCCTTGCCCCAAAAGGTGTAGTCATTGCCCTCTGGCAAAATGCAATTTGCATAAAGACGATTCAAGGAGAACATGCCTGGGTCCCAACCAGCAGAGATAAGTGCAGTCTTGCCTGCTTCTTTAGCAGAAGCATCAACAGCTGCGAAGTGCTGAGGAATGTTTGCGTGGGTGTCAAAGGAGTCAATTACGTTGAACATCTTTGCGTACTCAGGAGTCTGCTGTGGCAAGTCAGTTGCGCTACCACCGCAAAGAATCAAAACGTCAATTTTGTCCTTATAAGATTCAATTTCAGAAACGTTTACAACTTCTACCCCTTCAGTCTGAATTGCTACGGTAGAAGGATCACGGCGTGTAAATACTGCTACCAACTCTGCGTCATCATTCTGACGAATAGCAGATTCAATGCCACGACCAAGATTTCCATATCCAAGAATGCCGAGTTTCATACCCTATTCCTCCTAGAATACTCAAGCAACCAATTATCCGTTAGTACTATACCCAAAAGGCCTTATTGCCAATGTTTCGAAAAAGAAAACTTTTATTTGAGTATGGAATAATTTTGCCTCATTCTCCTACAAAAACAGCAAGTATCTTTGTTTCGAAAAAGAAAACTTCAACGCTCACAAAAAAAGAGCTCGGGAACAAACTGAACCCGAGCTCCTCTGCAGTTTTAAAAACTGACCCAGCGCTTCACTATACTAAATCAGCCATTTCCATAATGAGTTGTTCGCTCTTAGGCCAACCAAGGCATGCGTCAGTAATGGACTTACCATATACGCCGCCATCAACAGGCTGATTGCCGTCTTCCAAGTAGCTTTCAATCATGAAGCCCTTGATGAGAGACTTAAGCTCAGAATTGTACTTGGAGTAATTCAAAACTTCCTTTGCAATACGAGGCTGCTGGAATGGATCTTTCTTTGAATTAGAGTGGTTGCAGTCAATAACAACCGAAGGATTCGTAAGCTCAGGATGCTTTTCGTACTGCTCAGCAACACGGATAATGTCCTCGTAGTGGTAGTTTGGAAGTGCTTCGCCATATTCGTCAGTGTAACCACGCATAATCGCGTGAGCCAAAGGATTGCCCATTGAATGAGCAGCCCAACCACGATAAATGAAGTCATGCTGGCTCTGTGCCGCAATGATAGAGTTCATCATTACGTTGAGGTCACCAGAAGTTGGGTTTTTCATACCTACCGGAACTTCAATACCACTTGATACCAATCGGTGCTCCTGGTCTTCAACGCTGCGAGCGCCAACTGCGACATAACCAAGAATGTCGTCAAGGTACTTGTAGTTCTGAGGATAAAGCATCTCGTCAGCGGTACACATGCCGGTTTCCTCAACCGCACGCATGTGAAGCTTACGACACGCAACAATACCCTCAAACAAGTCAGGCTTACCGGTTGGGTCTGGCTGATGAAGAAGACCTTTGTATCCCTTGCCAGTAGTACGAGGTTTGTTGGTATAAACACGAGGAATAATGAGGATACGGTCCTCTACCTTCTCCTGAACCTTTGCCAAACGAGAAAGGTATTCCATAACGCTATCTTCGCGGTCTGCAGAGCAAGGACCAATGATCAAAACGATACGATCATCTTCGCCCTTAAAGATTTTCTCAATCTCTGCACGACGCTTTGCAATAGCCTCAGCTACCGTCTGGGTAAGCGGATACATTTCCTTTGTTTCCATCGGAATAGGAAGTTTGCGGTCAAAAATCATATTCATACGGATGCTCTTTTCTCGTAAAAAATGCGCTTAAAATACGCCTGGATATGCAAAAAGATAATTGGATACCATTGTATCGTCTTACGGTAAAAATATTCTAAATCGAATTGCATTTAACGCAGATTTTTACTGTTTCTGACACCAATACGGGTCTATCGTGCGAAAAGGAGTCAGTTTCTGGCTTGAGCGCGCTCTGTAGCCGTCAGATCCTTCAAAACTTCGCCCGCAATAATAAGCCCTGCCACGCTTGGCACAAACGAAGTTGAACCTGGGGTATCCTTTGGTCTTTTTCCTGGGGAAGGCGTTTCGACGATTTCGGCCTTGCCAGCGTGTTCGCTCATGCTCTCAGCTTTTGCTTCGGCCTCGTTGGAGGCTTCCGCTTCGTTCCTATCACCCACTTCTTCGCTATCCATCTTTTTCAAACGAGTCAGAGGAACTACGGGCTCTTCGTCAGAAAAAACTACTTTTAGCTTATCAATACCGCGTTTGCGACACTCTTTGCGCATCACGCGCGCCAACTTATCTCCTGAAGTTTGAGAAATGTCTGCCACCTTAAAGCGCGTAGGATCAAGCTTGTTTCCCGTTCCCATGCTTGAAATAAGAGGAACACCCACCTCTTTTGCCTGGCAGGCAATAAAGAGCTTTGCGGTTACGGTATCAACCGCATCAACAATGTAGTCAAAGGACGAAAGGTCAATCTGGGATGCGGTTTCAGGAAGATAAAACAAAGGATAAATCTCTACGTAGCACTCAGGGTTGATATCCAGGATGCGCTCTTTCGCCACCTCAACTTTGAGTCTGCCCAGTGTGCTATGAGTAGCTACAATTTGCCTGTTTACGTTAGAAAGGGAAACCGTATCATGATCAACCAATGCAATAGTTCCTACACCACCACGCGCAAGCGCCTCTACTACATGACCACCAACGCCACCAACGCCAAAGACAATTACGCTGCTTTGTTTAAGCACCGAGATAGCTTCGTCTCCAAATAAAAGCCTTGTTCTTGCAAACTGATCTTCCAACCATAACTCCTTACGTTCTCAAAACAGATTACCACTAAACTTCTTTTGCTCATAAACAGAACACTCCACGCATGAAAACAGCCTTTCAGGAGTTGAGGTCTAACATTTTTTTGCAAATAAACGACAATCAATCCATAGCCACATAACGCGTTAACCAACAGTAAGGAGTTATACCAATGGCATTAACGGAACAGGAGATTAAGGCCCTTAAGCCAGACGTTCTCTCTCCTGCCGAAATTGAAGCAAAGGCAGAAAGCCTTTCAGTGGGAAAAGCAGGCATGAACGGAATCACCATGTTTGTGCTGGCTATTGCTGCAGGTTTGTTTATTGGATGCGGCGCAACGCTGTTTACCCTAGTTCAAGGTGACACCGAATTAACCTTTGCGCTCAAACGTCTCATTGGCGCATCATGCTTCTCGGTTGGCTTGATGCTTGTTGTTGTTTGTGGCTCAGAATTATTTACCGGCAATTGTCTTATGGTTTGCGGCCTGGGAAGCAAAAAGATTTCCCTCAAGGGGATGCTCAAAAACTGGGTAATTGTTTACGTAGGAAACTTTATTGGCTCTATCCTCTTGGCAGGCATTGTATGTGGCTCCGCAATGGCCGCTATGAATAATGGCGCTGTTGGCGAAGCAATGTGCAGCATTGCTATTTCGAAAGTTACCCCTGATGCGTTTACTTTAATCTGCAAAGGCATTATGTGTAACTTCTTGGTTTGCTTGGCTGTTTGGATGACCTTTGGCGCCCGCACTTTGGTTGATAAGATCGTTGCCTGCGTTATGCCAATCACTGCCTTCGTTGCCTGCGGTTTTGAACACTGCGTAGCCAACATGTTCTTCCTTTTCGAAGGACTTTTCGCAAAAATGTGTGGCTACGGCGCGAACTTGCCAAACATTTCAATGCTTGATTTGGGACCAATTTTCTACAACCTTGGCTGCGCTACTATTGGCAACATCATCGGCGGCTCTATCATGGTTGGTCTTCTCTACTGGGTTGCTTACGCACGTAAAAAGAAGCATTAATCTTTGAAGTGGGCCCTCGAATTAGGCCTGAAAATATCAGTATTTTTTGATTTCTGTTTTAGATTTTTACTTTTAGGCTTCCACTCTCAGGCCTGTAAAAAAATCACTTATATGCAAAGAGGCAGCAACGGATTCGTTACTGCCTCTTTTAATTTGCAATGACGCCAGACTCACTGCATCAATGTTGCAAGGTTGTGCCAACTAAGACAAAACGCGTACGGCGGTTCCGTATGCAACAACCTCAATAGTACCTTCTGCAACAGCGCAAGTCTGGAAGCGAGCTGCCACAATAGCATTTGCGCCCAAAGCCTCAGCCTGCTGCTCCATACGGCGCTCAGCAATATCGCGAGCCTCATTTACCATATCGGTATAAGATTTAATCTCGCCACCAGCAATATTCTTAAAGCCTGCCATGATGTCACGACCAATGTTTTTCGAATAGGCAACATTGCCGCGCACTAAACCAACAACTTCAATACCATGACCTGGGAGCACGTCTGTAGTTACTACAAGCATTATTCTTCCTTATCTCTCTACCCCTCCAATAGATACAACGCTTTCGAATTGCTCGTGTCCTGTTTTACTGAGGCCTAAACCACGAAGAGCGGACCAGCACGAATCTAATATGGCGAATTTACGCTTCACGCCCAAAACACACAAGAGTGATCCTAAACGCTTCACACCTATGCCATACACAACGAACCTATACGGTTCACGCTTAGCTGATCCAAGACAAACCGGCGCACTACGCACCTACTCCATACAAGGCGAGCCCGTATGGACCTTGATTCGCTCAATGTAGCGCTGGGCATATTCGCTTAAGACAGAGCCTTTTCGAACTATGTATCCAATGCGCATTATACCTTCCATCTTGATAGGCCTTGCCACGATGTCGTCTGAATTTAAGTGCTGCGAGATAATTCCCGAACTCACTGTAAACCCATCAAGCCCTATCACCATGTCGAATAATGTTCCGCGGTCGCGCACCTTAATATTCTTGCTGCAATCAAGCGCGCTCAAAAGCTCTTCGGAAAAATACTGAGAATTGTGACTCCCCTGCTCGAACGAGAGAAACGGATAATCATCAAGCTCTTCTAGGGTGAGTTCCTCTTTTTCTGCAAGAGGATGGCTGCGCGAAATAAAAGCATGAGGGTTTGCCTGAATTATTTCGTGAAACTCCAGCCCTTCATGGCGAAACAGCCTTCCGAGCGCCGTTTCATTTTCAGGAGAGAGATAGATCACTCCCACTTCGCTTGTTAAACGGCTTACGTCTTCAATAATTTCGTACGTCTGCGTTTCGCGAAGGGTGAAGTCGTAAGAATCTCCACCAAATTCTCTTACTACATCAACAAATGCTTCAACGGCGAAGGAATAGTGCTGGCAAGAAACAGAAAAGCGAGCATTGCAACCCTTCTTGCCAGAAAACTTCTCAACTACCGCATTCGCCTGATCAAGGAGCTGACGAGCATAGCCCACCAACTCCTCTCCTTCTTGCGTAAGACTTACGCCTCTGCTTGAGCGGTTTAAGATTTTGATGCCAAGCTCTTCTTCAAGCTGTTGAATAGCAACCGACAAACTCGGCTGCGAAATAAACAGCGTCTCAGCAGCCTTTCGAATTGAGTTTGTTTCGCTAATTGCAATAAGATAACGAAGCTGTTGAAGAGTCATGGCTCCCTCTTTCGGTCCAACCCTAAATCTACAAGATGAGAATTAGTCCTCTTCAATGGTAAAGCGCCATGCACAACCACAAGTTTCGTCAGTTACATCTGGGTAGCAGCTGATGCATTCGCATTTAATGCGGTCGTCAATTCCTTTTGCGAAGCCAGAATATTCAATGAGACCAACCGGCTTGCAAGGATGATAAGGCATACCTTTGCGTGCGCGTGCCGTTTGTACGCGGCACACTACGGTGCGATAAATGAGAGCATCGCCTTCCCAATATACTTCTGCCTCATTAGCAAGCGTGTTGTAACCAAACATGATAGCTTTCTCAAGTCCTTCAAGACCTGGATGCTCTTCCATGCCGTAATATTTCTTTAAACGCTTAGCTTCAGCTGGCGAATATTTCTCCCATGCCTTTTTATCGTACTCAATAGCTTCCTCCATACCGAAAGCTTTCTCTAAGCACTGGAACCAAACGCCGTCCATTGCAACTAAGTTTTTAGACATCATTTCCAAGAGGTCAATCAATTCATCCTTGGATAATTCTTTAAGTCGTTCTCTCATACAACACCTTCTACAGTAAATAAACATTTCATCTATCTTAAAAGAAGTGAAAAAAGAAATTCCCTAAAAACGTATCGAAGTTTTTTAGGGAATCCTTTTAGGTTTTTTGGTTGTATTCTCGGGCAGAAATAAGAGATTCAACACTCCAAGAAATGAGTTGCGCAGTCAGCGTTTGTGCGGTTTTATAGTTACACAGCTCTGTACCTACGCAGCTTTTCGCTCATGCTGCCCTCTGTTCAGACCGTACTAATCTTCAAGCACAAATGGGACTACGTGCGCAACACCCTGCTCAGGAGTGATGACTGCATCAC
>JBJEKV010000045.1:0-5786 GCA_051878815.1 Anaerotardibacter sp.
AACCATCTCAACTATGAAGATCTCGCTGTAAGCTGCGGTGCCAGAAGCGTCAATCATGGAGCCGTACCAGGTGTGGATGAATACGTCTGGCAAGAAGCCGATAACGGAGAGCAAACCAGCAGCGGTACCGAAGATACGCATAGGAATCTTTACCTCAGAGAGAGGGGAGGAACCGATGGAGAATGCGCCGTAGGTGGTGAAGCCGAAGAGTACTACCAATACGGAGACGAACATTACGCCGTTTGGATCGTGAGGGAACAAGAGGAAGCCGACAAGAACACCGATGGTGAGGATGAAGCATCCAGCGATGGCCTTAGAAGGGCTCTTAATCTTGGTTGCAATCCAGCCAACAATAGGACCAGCAAGGAGGCCGATACCATAAGTACGGATGAGGCCGATAACGTTTACCAAGTTGCTGTCAGCATTGAAGCAGCTGGTCAAGTAAGGGGTGGTGTAGGTTGCGCCCTGGTATACAGCGTATACGCAGAAGTAAGCGATACATGCCCAGAGAACACCCGGATGCTTGATAGCTTCGATAGCCTCAGCTGCGGAGAACAACTTAGCATCCTTGTTGATCTCACCCTTGAAGTCAGGAATGATGAAGTAGGAAACGATGCCCAACAAGGTGATCATAACGCCAAGGAAGATAATGATTGCCTGCATACCAACAGCAGGACCTACTGCAGCGGTTACAGCAGCGATGATAGCTGCATTGATGAGGCCGATAACAAGACCGGTTACACCATAGATAGAGTAGGAGATACCGATCTTAGAAGCGTACTCATCTTCCTCGCAGCAAAGACGTACAACCTTGAAGCGGGTGCCCCACCATACCAGAATGGAGGTTACGCCCATGCCTACGAAGAGAGCTAAGCAGACGCCAACAGAAGGTAGGGTGGCATAGATGAATACCAAGACAGCTGTTGCTAAGAAGCCGCCAGTTGCCAAGGTGCGCATGCGGAACTTATCAGCAACGATGCCAGAAGGCAAGTAGCAGATAAGAGCAGTGAGGCCGTAGACGGAAATCATCAGGCCAAGGTCGGCATTGGAGCAACCCAGTGCCTGCATCAAAGGATCGTAAAAAACGCCCTTCAAATACATAGGAGCGTAAATAATTGACGATCCCATGGAGATCAGCACGATCAGTGCCCATTTGTGAAAGGTTGAGATTTCTTGGTAGGTAACCTCACCTTTCTTTTTTGCTAGAAATGTCATCGGAAACTCCTTTCTGGTCCTTCGCTCATGTAAAAGTGTCTTTTTATTACTGGTTTAAAGAGAGGATCACGTGCTTTAGTCCTCTCTGACACTTACTGAGGTTTCCAGCGAAAACTAGCTCCATTTTTCACAGAAAGGCTTTTTGAGACATCATTGATGAACGCGTAAGTGGTATTTACGTTCAAATGAATTACAACCATGAACGCGTTCAAAAATCATATAATTAAAAATCAATTACTAGGTTGAACTGGGGAAATAGAAAATTTGGTTGTTTTCTGGACAAAAAGTGGTTTTTTGTTTGGAAAAAAGAATTAGCTAACTACACCCCAAATAAGTATTAATTTGTTAGGGGATTATTAGAGGATCAGTAAGGAATTAGCAGTGAATTACCAAGGAATTACCAACTGACCTTTGCTAGCAGCTAATGAAAATGCTTTTTGAAAAGCTTATAGTGCGAACTAGAGGGACTTGGATGTGCGACCAGCTGGACTACCAAGTCCCTTTTTCGTTGATTGGTGGGTGTGATTATTGTTCCTTTTGCGAATTCTATGAACCTCTTATGCGTTTTGGCGATAAATGCATTTCCGAAAAAATGGAGAGGGATGCCTGGGAAGAATTGCTTTCTTTTTACGATGGAAATCGGGAATAGCGTAAAATGAAGAAACTCAATCACAAAACATATAACCCTACGATTCAGAAATCCGATTATAGAAGCCCATGATGAAGAACACTCCAATACGAAATAACGAAGATAAGTTTCGTCTTCTTTTGTTAGGTGTTTTGCTTCTTGCATGGGCTGTTGTGATATTCGCTTTCTCGGCTAATACGGGCGAAGAATCTCAGGGAATGAGCGATGGCTTCATCGTCTGCCTTCTGGAAACGCTCGTGCCTGACTATTCAGGATGGGCCGTAGTCAAGCAGCTAGAAATCCAGCAGCTACTCAGCTATCCAATTAGAAAAACGGCTCATTTTTTGGAATACGCTGTGTTCGGTATCCTTGCGTACTTTTTCTTTGTGCAGCTCACTAAGGTGGTTTCTGTAAAGAGTGGAAATAAACCCACACCTTTTTCTTTCAAGAAAAGCGTACTAGCGGCAGCTGCGCTTTCAGTGATGTATGCATCATTTGACGAATTCCATCAGCTTTTCGTTGGGGGCAGATCGGGCCAATTCTCAGACGTGATCATCGATTCCTTTGGTGCGGTGTTTGGAATTGCGCTCGTATCATTAGTCTGCTTCTTAAGAATTCGTCATACTCATAAACGGAACCAGTAGAAGAAAGCGGATGTTCGCCAGTAACTAAAATTCCTTCAATAACCGCTTATCTCTATACATATCCGCATCTGCGCGCGCTTGAACAGCTTCCAGACTTACATCACCTTCCATGTAGTCAGACAATCCGCAAGCAATCACTACTTCGCCCGTGATTCTATTTTCGCGCGAAATTAACCTTAACTTCTCAACCAAATCATTCCTGAAGTCGTAGTCGCGTCCTTGGAGAAAGGCTACAAACTCATCGCCGCCCACTCTGTAGACAGGACTGTGGGAGAAGATGTCGCAAATTGTTTTAGCAGCTTTCCTGATAACTTCGTCACCTTCTTGATGACCAAGCAAATCGTTAGTTTCCTTGAGATTGTTAATGTCACAAACAACTACACCAAATGGACCTGCGGTACCCATGGAAATTCTATCCCTGATTTCATCCGCAAATTCTTGGTACGCCCTGGTGTTCAAGAGATTTGTTAAAGCATCCTTTTGTGCCATATCGGTAAGGCGCTTCATTTCGGTAATTTCCTTATCGATATTCTTAAAGCCCGCAATAAAGCGGATGCTTTCTTTGGATTCGCCACCGGAAAGTCTTGCATATTTGAGTTGGTAGAAGCGCGGCTCACCTTCAACAAGAGCTCGATACACCACAATGTATTCGCCATCTTCAGAGAAGGCTTTCTTAACCGTGTCAGGATGCATTGCTTCAAGCATCATTTGCTGGTCTTCGTGATAAACGCGATTGTTGATGTATTGCTTACAGAAGCTGTAATAAGGAATGTATTCCGAACTAAAACGGTTCATGCCTTCAGTGATGTAACCATCTAAACAAATAATCTGCGCTTTGTCTTCATTCAGCCAGACGCGGAACACGTTGAGGTAATCACCTGAGAGCATTGCAAGCGCATCACGTTGGCAATCAATCAGTTTGAGTTGCGCCCTTGCGTCCTTTCTTGCAAGGTCAAGCGCAATTTTCAGCTCAGACTTTTCCATAATGTAGGAATAGCCATAGATGGTTCCACTGCCATCGTCAATGGATTCCATGGTGTCAACCACTTCTACAATGCTGCCATCTTTTCGAACAAGGCGATACTCACAAGATTCAATGCGCGGTGCTTTTGCCATGCGTCTTACGAACTGACTAAACTTTGGACGGTCTTCTTCAAAGATGAAGTTCGAATATTTAGTGCCAACAACCTGGTCAAACTCATTGTGGGAATAACCCAAAAATTCGCACAGGCTATCACTTGCGTAGTAAAGATGAATTGGATCAGAGAGATAGCAGATGTGAATGCCGCCAGAAAGATTAGGGGAGTAGTCATTGTACTGCGTAATGATTTGATGCTTACTGGACCAATCTTGAATCGCGCCATAGAGATGCAGCACTCTGCCATCGGCATCACAAAATGGGCGAATAAGTAGCCTGTTCCACCTGAGTTTCCCGTCTTTCCTGAAGGAGAGAAACTGAAGATCAACGTTTTTACGTTCCTTTTTCGCTCGTTTCACGCCATCTTTTATCAATCGGTCACGAAATTCGGGATGTAGCTTGATGAACTCATGTAGTTGCTTGATATTGTTTAGGTTATACGAGTAACCAACGCGCTTTGCCTGATCTTCGTTGAACCGCAGCTCTCCAGTTTGAATATTTAGTTGGTAGTTCACGCTGTCAACTAAAGAGAGGAGGTGGTCATTTTGAAGTTTGGCCAACTTCAGCTCTTGAAGAAGATCTCTGCGTCGAATCATTATTTCGATAAAGTGAATCATGATTTCCATAAGCGCAGAGGTTTGTGCGAAGAAAGCTTTTGCAGGATTATCAACGCCAAAAAAGCATCTGCCCCAATACAGCGGGTATGCAATCAGGGACTCTATTCCTTGCGGTTTTAGCCAACTGTAAACAACGGGATCGGTTGTGGCAATGTTTTCGATGTCTTCATAAAAGATGCGCTCGCCCGATGAAAACACTTTAACCCACGGCGAGATTGCATCAGGGGGAATGTTTTGCAAGTGCTCTTTCTGAGGTTCAATGCCAGGCTTGCACCATTCATAGCTATTTCGATAGCTGCCATCTTCTAATCTTTCGAAGATGTAGATGCGGTCGCAATCAATCATATCTCCCATGTGCGCAATGAAAGTATCAATTACTTTTTCAGGACTGTCTTCCGCTAAAGCATGTTCCAAGGCATGATTGAGAATTCTTTCATTCTCGGCATTGTTCAGAGCAGGCTTAGTGTTGTTTTGGGTGGTCGAACAGGTGATTCCTTGTTTGGTGGAATGGCTATTTGCTTGGCTTGCGGAACAGTTATTATCGCTAGAGCTGTTGTCTCTTTGGTCAAAGGAGCCATTACTTTCGACAGGGCTATCGTTTTCGATAGAGCTGCAATTTCTGGATAGCAATTCGTCAAGAGATACATCAAATATTTGTGCCAAGAGAACAACGCTTTTAAGGTCGGGTAAACTTTGGCCCAATTCCCATTTAGCTACCGTTTGGCTGCTTACCTTACAACGTTCTGCTAACTGGGCCTGCGTTAGTCCAGCTTTTAAGCGAAGGTCTTTAATCGGGATGAATATAGTCATTGATTCCCCTCAATCAGTCTTATTCATCTGTTCAAAATACATTCAAATTAAGTTACATTTTGCCATATATTGAATTGTTCTTTATTTATTTCTTTTGGTATTGAAACCAATTTTGTAGCCTAATTGTGATTAAATAGGTAATTGAAAATCTTAGTAGCTTTACTTGGAATAACTGCTGGTTATAACAGGGGACTAGTAGGAAATTATTTCCGATGGAGTATTCCTTACAAGGAGAGCTATTTAATGAAAGAGCGAATTTTTGGCATCATGCTTATCTTTGGTGCAGAATGTGAGTTCTTTGAGGAAGATACTGACTAACTAGTTTTTATGTTTAAAAACAGGGTGGCACAAAGAATGATAATTAATATGTATGATGTAGTGCTTCTAAAGAATGGATTGAAGGCTCAAATAGTTGAAATCTTAAAGAATGGCGAAATGTATGTTGCTGATGTTGAGGAATGTAATGGATGGGATGAAGATGACACAATCTTCGTTTCGCCAGACGATATAAATGAAGTCTTAATTACTTTCTAGCATAGTGGGTAATAGATACGCATTTCTACTTCCATCAATCAGCATTAGCAGAACTAGAAAAACCCCAGTTCAGAGCCTTGCGCAAGGCGTTAATTGTCACACACAAAGCTCTGAAATATGGAGATGACCTGCATCTATTCGATGCCTTACGTAATTATACTAGTTTTTTCCCTGAAATCTGTGGAACTAAGTTTTGTAAC
>JBJEKV010000046.1:0-5718 GCA_051878815.1 Anaerotardibacter sp.
TAGAACTCTTTTTCAATATCCGCCAACGCCTCTGCAGAGCTGAGGCGTTCCTGCGCTACCGTTTTGAGATAGACCGAAGGGAAGAGCCCTTCTTCAAGCAAGGAGTCGAAATCAATTTCAGCACGCGTGTGATTCTGGATGGAATCGATGAAAAAATACGGATAACTGCTATTGATTACCACGCGAAGGTCTTCAATAACACTATCCGTCAGTTTTTCATGAAGCTTAGTATTTCCTGTTAGCGTCACACGACAAATCATTTTTTGACAGTGCGTTTTTGAGTTGAGGAAGAATTGTTTGTTTGTGATTAACTCGTGAATGTCGGCAACCGTATTGCAAGCAGACACGTCAACCTCCATGCTTTCCCACACAATGCTTGCCGTTGGAATAAAACGCAGTTGCGGAAGTGGGTTGTAGTCATTACTTTCAGCAGTTGCCTCAGAAAGAACCGGTGCATAGCCTTCTTCTAAGGTCACTTTCAGCACGCCATGTTCGCCTGTTTCTTTAATATCTCTTCCTTGTGGGCATCCCGGAAACGCAATGCGAGGTGCCTTTTTCGGGAAAACCATGTATTGGTGAATATGACCGCACGCCCAATAATCAATTCCGCGGGTTACAAGCTCTTTTGGATTGAGCGGGCTTCGGGTTGGGTCAATATTAAGACCCGTGTGAAGAACCGCAACCGTGAAAGGAGTTTTAACTCCCGTTGTGTCAAACATATAGTCTCGGTACAAGTTTTTGGAAATATCTACACCCTTAGGCCAGGTTTGGTTGTAGTAACCGCGGCCTCCTAGAATAACCAGCGGCTCCCCATCTTTCTCAAACACTTCAAAACTTGGATCTTCAGCCGTGAACATGTGAGTATTTTTAGGGAGAGCGGACAAGTCATAATTCCACGTTGTGAGCGGGTCATGATTTCCCGTGCAGAAATAGACTTGAATTCCCTCTTCATCGAGTTTCTTTAAGCCATCAACAAAGGTGAAGAAATCTGCGTACGAAGGGCGCGAGTCATCGAAAATATCGCCCGAGATAACCACAAAGTCCACGTTTTCGCGAATGGCCGTATCAATCAAACGTTTGTAAGCCTCAGGGATAGCATGCATTAATTCGGTTGCCCAAACAGGCGACAACGAGCGAAGCCCCTTAAACGGAGCACCTAAATGAAGGTCAGCTGCATGTATAAACGAAACCGATTTACCCATAGAGTGAGTGTATCCTAATCTTCCCGTTCTACCGCAAGGTTTTTGAGAAAGAAGTTTCGAAAGAAGGTTTTAGAAAGGCTCAGGATTGAAATCTGTATCGTAGTGGTCAGTAAACTTCGTGTTTTCAGGAATAAAGGTCAACTTAATGTCGCCAACTGCACCATTTCTGTTCTTTGCAACAATCAAGTTGGCCACACCCCAGTCTGGACGGCTTTCGCTTTCTGCTTCTGCTTCAGACGTGCTTCTATCAAGAAACATTACGATGTCCGCGTCTTGCTCGATAGAGCCAGATTCACGCAAGTCAGAAAGAACTGGGCGCTTGTCACCGCCGCGCTGATTGCGACGCTGCTCAACACCACGAGAAAGCTGAGCCAACGCGATGATTGGCACGTTGAGTTCTTTTGCGAGAACCTTAAGACCACGCGAAATTTCGCCAACTTCAACCGCACGGTTACCATCGCGCCGAGGAATAGCAGGGTTCATCAACTGCAAGTAGTCAACAATAATCATGCCTTGGTTGTTGTTTTTCATGAAACGGCGTGCTTTAGTGCGAAGCTCCGTGATTGACAGGGATGGCGAATCATCTACCACCATGTTCAACTTGGACAAGTTATCACTTGCTTCAAGAATTGGCATCCAGTCAGAGTCAGAGATGCGACCACTGCGAAGGCGCGAAAGATTGAGGCCCGCTTCGGAGCAAATCAACCTCTGCACAATCTGCAAGGCAGGCATTTCCAAGCTGAAGAAGGCAACTGCTGTTCCATTTTTTGCAGCGTTGACGGCCAAATTCATTGCGAAGGAGGTTTTACCAACCGCAGGACGAGCTGCCAAAATGATTAAGTCGCCACCGCGGAAGCCATTAAACAACGCATCCACATCGGTAAAGCCAGAAGGAACACCCGCAAGACCAGCCTTTTTGTTGGCCAATTCGTTGAGGTTGTCGTTCGCTTCAATTACCAAGCTTTTAATATCTTTGAAGGTGTTTGATACGGTCTGCTCAGTGATACCGAATAAGGTTGCCTCTGCCTGAGAGACCAAGTCTTTGGTGTCTACTGGCGAATCATATGCCAAGGAAGAAATACGCGCACTGGCGAAAAGGAGTTCTCTTCGCAGAGCGTCACGTTTAACAATTTCAGTGTGATGTTGCCAGCTAGTAAGAGCAAACGTGTTGTCAGTCAATTCCAAAAGATAACTCTGGCCACCAACCGCTTCAAGCTGGCCTTTTGCTTTGAGATGATCGGCAAGAGAAATGACGTCAATCGTAATTGAACGGGCATTCATTTCTCTCATGGTTTCGAAAATGCTTTTGTGAGCTGGCCTGAAGAAATGTTCTGGGTTTAGAGAAAGAACTACTTCTTCAAATACACCGGGAGAAAGAAGACAGGCAGCAAGAACAGTTTGTTCTGCTTCAATATTTTGAGGCAATGACTGTTTAGATTCTGTTGAAGAATTTTCTGCCATAGTTCGTAGATCCCTTTCTCTTGCGTGGTATCCATACTATACCAGCCAAGATATATCCTCGGGTTGAAAGACGCTTATAAGACAAAAAGTCCCTAGAGAAACCCCTAGGGACGTAAACTTTTGTTTTGTAACTCTCAGAGTCTCAATGAAGCAAAACCAAAGTTTTAGAAAAGGAAGCTTATTCAGCTGCTTCTTCCTCTACTTCTGCCTCTTCCTCTGCAGCCATTGCAGCAAACATAGCTGCATCGCCAACGAGGATAGCAACGGTTGCCTTGATGTCACGATAGATAGAAACTACTACCTCGTGGTCACCAGCGGTCTTGATTGCAGACTTGATGTCGATACGACGACGGTCGATATCCAACTCAGTCTGAGCTTTGATAGCTTCAGCAATCATAGCAGCAGTTACGGAACCAAAGAGGATACCCTCTTCGCCAACGCGTGCTTCAACCTGGATGGTCTTACCTTCGAGAGCTGCCTTAGTTGCAGCCGCTTCAGCCAAACGATTCTCTTCGCGAGTAGCAATGTTGTGCTTGCGAAGTTCGAGCTGCTTCAAGTTGCCCTTAGTTGCAGGGATAGCGATCTTCTGTGGGAACAAGTAGTTATTAGCAAAGCCGTTTGCTACCTCTACTACGTCGCCTTCGCCGCCCTTACCTTTGAGTTCGCTAAGAAGAATAACTTTCATTCTGTCCTCCTTCTATTAACGATCACGACGATTGCCGCGGCCGCTGATAGCAGGTACTGCGTATGGCATGAGTGCCATTTCGCGAGCACGCTTTACGGCGTTAGCAATATCACGCTGGTGCTGGGTGCAAGCGCCCGTAACGCGACGAGGCTTGATTTTTCCACGATCAGTAACATATTTGCGCAGCAACTGAGTGTCTTTGTAGTCGATGTATTCGCTGTTGTCCTTGCAGAACTGGCAATACTTACGACGAGGCTGCTTATTGTAATCAGACATTATTAACCTCTTTCGGTATTTACTTAGAATGGAATATCTTCGTCATATACGGAAGCATCAACAATTGGGGTTGCAATTGGAGTAGCAACTGGCTGCTGATACATAGGTTCTGGCTGCTGGTAAACAGGAGCGGCACCTGGAGTTGCGTTGCGAGAAGACATAAATTCAATCTCATCAACAATAACTTCAATCTTGGAACGCTTCTGACCATCGCGCTCCCACTGGCTCCAACGAAGTTTACCTTCAATTGCAACCTTGCTTCCCTTAGTGAGGAAACGGGAAACGCTTTCAGCACGAGCACCAAACATAGTGCAATCAATAAAGTTAGGATAATCTTCCCATTCGCCAGTTTGAGCGTTGCGGCGACGATCATTTACTGCAACACCAAAACCTAAAACTGGCATTCCGCTTGCAGTTGCACGCAACTCTGGATTACGGGTTAAATTTCCACTAATGATGACTCGGTTAATACTCATGTCCAAAACCTCTTCCAACCAAACGAATAATATTCCGCCTTTTTGATTTCCTTAAACTAATTAATCACGATCAGCACGACGTACTACCATGTGGCGTACTACAGAGTCGTTAATGCGGAGTACGCGGTTAAGCTCTGCAATGTTTTCAGGATTTGCGTGGAAATCGATAAGGGTGTAATCACCGTCGGTCAAACCGTCAATCTCGTAAGCAAGCTTGCGCTTACCCCAGTTTTCTACGTTATCAACGCTACCTTCGGAAAGAGCGGTTTCGATACGCTTCATAACTACTGCGCGAGATTCTTCATCAATAGATGGAGCTACAATATACAAGAGTTCATAAGCCTTCATTCTTTCACCTCCTCTGGACTTACGGCTTCGGGGTATGAAGGCACACCCGAAGCAGGAATAGCTAAGTTAAAATACCAGACTTTCATTTGATTACGGAAGCGCAAATCATTTCACCATGATTACTCCATAATTCATAATTACTTTCTTCTGGTAATTAGCTTACAAAGTATGAAACTTCGAAAGATTCTGTATGTATACTCCCTACACGTCTGAATCCTGTACCTATCTTTAAGGCTACTGTCTCACTTTTATTTGAAATTCACCTTAAGAAAAGTTGAAACAGAATTCAAACGTGCGGAGTGTTTGATTTTGATTTATTCTTTATCGTCGTCAGTGATGCCGAACGCTTCTTCAACTTCGCGCATATCTACTGGCTCAGGATTGGTATTAACTTCCATTTCGAGCTCGAGCTTCAAATTCTCCATGAAGTTTGGAGCAGGGCCAATGTAAACAATAGAGCGATCAATTCCCTCTTCGTCATATAAGTAACCAAAAGCATAACCCTGATTTTCGCCCGGAAGGCCACCCTCAGCAATAATGCAGTCACGCATACCATCATCGGTCTGGATATAACCGTCATAGCAGAATGCGTAAGCAGTAGCGCCACGAGCACCTTCTACTTCTCTACGAGCGCGAAGGTAAGTCTCTTCGGTGGTTTCATAGTCATGGGTTTCAATGAAAAGGTTTTCTTTAATAGCAAGACCCGTAAATGGAATGAGTTCCTCGCCGCGGTCCATTTTGTCTGCTGCTTCATTGAGCACATAGTTAAAAACTGACTTTAAAACATCATCAATATCTTCAACAGGAGCATCATTGTCTGGATCAATAATACGATCTACCATTTCCGCTCTCCTCTCTTGATTGATTTCTCTGGATTGTTTTTCTTCTTTGGAAGTGTAGCGCATCCCTCCACACAATGGCCCTTTTGATACAAAACCAATAAATTAACGACCATAAATTCAAGGGATTCGGAAATAAGAAAAGGGGCCATAAGCCCCTAAGTTTTCTGGCGGAAGGAGAGGGATTTGAACCCTCGTTACCAGGATGTACTGGTAAAACGGTTTTCGAGACCGCCGCATTCAGCCACTCTGCCATCCTCCCGAATTGCGCATATGCGCCGTATGTAGTTTTTAAACTTCCTTGCGAAAAGGAGCTTAAAAAAGAAAACGCTCTTGTAGAGCGCCTCTATTGCGGATTTCCGCTTTATGAAAAGTGCTCAAACGAACACATATTTTACTGGCGGAGAGATGGGGATTCGAACCCCAGGTAC
>JBJEKV010000047.1:0-5685 GCA_051878815.1 Anaerotardibacter sp.
CTTAGCTGCTTGGTATGAGGCTCATCCAGAAGTACCTAAACCTGCTGATACAACCACTTCTTCTGCAGATTCTGCAAGCAGCTCAAGCAGTTCCTCATCAGGTAGTTCTTCAAGTTCTGCTGCTTCAGGAACGAGCACCTCTTCGAAAACTACAGCTTCAGGTACCGCAACTTCATAATTGCGTAAAATATGGTAAAACTAAGGGAGCATATTACAATTATGCTCCCCATACGTTATAGGAGGATTTAATGGCAAAAGACTCAAGCTTTGATGTTGTATCCCAGGTAAATATGCAGGAAATTGACAATGCATATGGTCAAGCTAAAAAAGAACTTACCCAGCGCTATGATTTGAAAGATTCTGGCTCTTCTATTTCTCTTGATAAAGGCGGAAAGACTATCACCGTTGAAGCTCCTTCTGACTTCGTTGCTAAGCAGGTAATTGACATCATTAGCTCCAAGTTGGTAAAACGCGGCGTTGACTTGTCTTCGGTAAAGTGGGGAGCTTGCCAGGCAGCTTCTGGTGGCAATGTTCGCCAGATAGCTAACATTATTGAAGGTATCGATAAAGAAACTGCAAGCAAGATTAACAAGGACATTAAGGGAACTAAACTTAAGGTTAAAGTTACTATTGAAGGTGACAAACTCCGTGTTTCTGGTCCTAAGCTTGATACCCTTCAGGAAGTTATTGCATTCTTAAAAGATCAAGATTATGGACAACCTCTTCAGTTCGTTAACTATCGATAAGGATTTTAGATAATTATGCTTGGTAGAGTCTCTTTTGTGACCCTCGGTTGTGCAAAAAACGAAGTTGATTCAGAACACATGAAACGAAAGCTTGCTCATGCAGGCTTTCATATTGTTGCAAACGATGAGCCTTGTGATGTTGTTGTTGTAAACACCTGCTCATTTATTCAGTCAGCTATCGAAGAATCTCTTGATGTGATTTTTGATATCGCTCAGGAATCTGCACATATTGATGGCACGATGAAACTGGTAGTAACCGGTTGTCTCCCTTCACGCTACGGAGACTCCCTTGCAGAAGAACTAACTGAGCCTGATAAGTTTGTTACTTGTGCCGAAGAGGATACAATTGTTGAGGCAGTGTGCGAACTTTTAGATCTTGAACCTTGCAGCTTCATAAATGTTCAGGGAGGCAATAATTCCTCGGCTTCAGAGGCTGGATTACCTAACGGGGAGACAGGTGCTGCTGAGGCTGGTACTGCGACCGGTGAGTCTAGTGCTGACCAAGCTAAGATTAACTCTGCCGACTCCGATGAAGCTTGGCTCTCTGAAATCATAACTGATACCAGTGCGTATTTGAAAATTTCTGATGGTTGTAGTCGTTTTTGCTCATACTGCACCATTCCTTTTATTCGCGGAAGATATCATAGTTTCCCTCGTGAGGAAGTTCTCAAAGAGGCTCATACCCTTATTGCAACGGGCGCAAAAGAAGTCGTTCTCATTGCGCAAGACTCTGGCCTGTGGGGGACTGACTTTGCTGAGCCTGACACCTTAGCTTCTCTCTTGGACGAACTTGCTTCAACTTATCCTGAGATTTGGTTTAGGGTAATGTATCTTCAGCCTGAAGGTCTTACTGATGAACTCCTTTCAACCTTCAAAGCACATGACAATATCTGCAATTATTTCGATATCCCATTGCAGCACTGCAATGAAGAGCTTCTTAAGACTATGAACCGCACGGGTTCTGATGTGGAATTCCTTGAAACCATTGCAAAGATTCGCGAAGTGCTTCCGGATGTAACCCTTCGCACCACTCTTATCGTCGGATATCCGGGTGAGACTGACGAGCAGTTTGAGCAATTGTGTGACTTTGTCTCTGAAGCAGAGTTTGATTATGTAGGCATTTTCCCTTACTCGCAGGAGGAAGGTACTAAGGCAGCAAAAATGCCTAATCAAATTGAGGAAGAGATCAAAAACGAGCGTCTTCAGGAACTGAGAGACCTTGCGGATGCCATTTCTACCCAAAAGACAGCAACTCATATTGGCTCTGAGGTAGAAGTTCTTGTTCTTGGCGAAGAAGAGGACGGTCAGCTATACGGTAGAAGCCAGTCACAGGCTCCTGATGTTGATGGCGTTATCTACCTTGACGAAGGTGTTGTTGGCGAATTCGGCACCTATAAAATTGATGACACACTGCTTTACGTAATGGAGGCATCTCGTGTCTAATTCATCAACCAAAACCTCAACAATTTGGACTCCTGCGAACATTGTTACCATTGTTCGCATTTTGCTTGTTCCCGTATTTGTAGCAGTACTTATTGCTCCTTGGCCACAATGGGTTACGTTTTGGCCTGAAGCAGAGTTATATAAGCCATGGATTGCAGGTTTTTTATTCAGTATTCTTGCGGCAACTGATGCTCTGGATGGCTATCTTGCAAGAAGCAGGGGAGAAGTAACTGATTTCGGTAAGTTTATTGATCCTCTCGCAGACAAAATCCTGGTTGCAGGTGCGCTCTTGGCGCTCTGCGAGCTTCAGGTGCTTCCATCATGGGTTGCGCTCATTATTCTTGTTCGCGAATTTATCGTATCGGGCCTTCGTATGGTTGCTGCTTCTCAGGGAATTGTTGTTGCGGCAAGCTGGTACGGTAAGGCAAAGACAGTATTTCAGATTATCGCAATTTTGCTCTTTATCATCATGGACTCAGAGCTTTTAGTAAGCATTCATGAATCAATGAGCACTATTTTCTTCTATCTGTCATGGTCTGTAATGGCTATCGCCTTAATTCTCACCATCGTATCCATGCTTGATTACCTCTTTAAGTGTAAAGAGGTCTTAGGCTTTAAACCAGCTGACACCTCTGATGACTTCTACATCACTAAGCATGATACGGTTGGTGAAAAGGTCGAAAACAACACAACCACTGAGGAATCTGCAAAAGGCGTTTCTGGAATAAATTCTGCAAGTAGTGAAAGCTCTGGAGCAAACACAAATCTTTCTGCTCCTGACGCCTCAGTAATTCCTACAGGTCACACGGAGCATGAAATCACTGATGAAGTAATCGAGGCTGCTCAAGAAGTTATTGCACTTGCACAGCAAAAGAAAACCACTCTCTCTACTGCAGAAAGCTGTACGGGAGGATTAATTGCTGGTTCTCTTACGGCAATTCCTGGCAGTTCAGAAGTAGTGTGGGGTGGCGTTGTAAGCTATTCCAACGAAGTTAAAGAATCAGTACTTAAGGTATCTTCCGAGGATCTGAGAAACTACGGAGCCGTAAGCTCGCAAGTTGCTTGCGCTATGGCTGAGGGTTCAAGAAAACTATGCGGTTCCGATATTGCGGTTTCCGTTACTGGTGTTGCTGGTCCTGGTGGAGGATCTCCTGAAAAGCCTGTTGGTACGGTATGGTTTGGCGTTTCTACTCAGAATGCAACGTATGCTGAAGTATGTCATTTTGGTACTGACCGCACTGAGAATAGGACTAAAACCATTCTTCACGCACTTTCTTTAATGAAGAAAGAAATCCAGAAGTAACCTTAAATCTAGTTCAAAATAATTTGAATTCAAACTTTGCTTAACTAAATATTAGGAGTCATCTTTATCCTATTTTTAAACTTAGTATTGCTTTCGAACAGATGTTCGTTTATTCTAAGTTTGTCCAAAATACACCCTTCACAAGGAGAAAAAATGAACAAGGACAAAGAACAATCCTTAAAAATGACTACTGATCAAATTGAGCGTAAGTTTGGCAAAGGCTCAATTATGAAATTAGGTGAATCCACTGATCTTCATATTGAAGCTATTCCTACCGGCGCTCTTCCTTTAGATATAGCATTAGGTATTGGCGGCGTACCAAGAGGAAGAATTATTGAAGTCTATGGTCCAGAATCTTCTGGTAAAACAACCATTGCGCTTCACATCATTGCTGAAGCTCAGGCTCAGGGCGGCATTGTAGCCTTCATTGATGCCGAACATGCACTTGACCCGGTATATGCTGCTAAATTGGGTGTTGACGTTGATGAGATGCTTATTTCTCAGCCTGACACGGGTGAACAGGCGTTAGAAATTTGCGATATGCTTGTTCGCAGTGGCGCAATTGATTGTATTGTTGTTGACTCCGTTGCAGCACTTGTTCCTCGTGCTGAAATTGAAGGTGAAATTGGCGACTCCACTATTGGCCTTCAGGCACGCCTTATGAGCCAGGCTCTTCGTAAGCTTGCCGGTTCTCTTTCTAAATCAAACACTACATGTATCTTCATTAATCAGCTACGTGAAAAGATTGGTGTTATGTTCGGAAGCCCTGAAACAACTACGGGTGGCCGCGCTTTGAAATTCTATTCTTCTGTACGTATTGATATTCGTCGTATTGAAAGCCTGAAAAAAGATGGTGAATTTGTTGGTAATCGCGTTCGCGCAAAGGTCGTAAAGAATAAGGTTGCACCACCATTTAGGCAGGCTGAATTTGACCTCATGTATGGTGAGGGCATCTCCAAAGAAGGCTGCATCCTTGATATGGGTGTTGAAATTGGAGCAGTAGGCAAGAGCGGTTCTTGGTTCAACTATGGCCAGGAGCGTTTGGGTCAGGGTAGAGAAGCAGCAAAGAATACCCTTAGGGAAAACCCAGACATGAGACAAGAAATCGAAGACAAAATTCGTGAGTAGTATGGTCTTGGTACCTCACAGAGTGAGAACGCAGAAGAATAATGACTTCACTAAAAAGCAAAGAGGCACGTATTGCCTCTTTGCAAGCTCAAATCAATTCAATTCAAAATGGGGTTTCTGAAGAAAGCGTTTGCGAAAAGCGCACACGAAAAAAAAGTTCCCGTAAGTCAAGATTAGACAAAGATGGTGCGTACAAACACGGTACACAAACATCAAACACCTTTAAAGAGCACAGCCATAAACATAACACCGTACCGTCAGAGTGCTCTATTTCAGTGTCAAACTCTCTCAAACCTTCTTCAATAAAAAATCTCGCTGAATTATCTGAAGAAGATGAAAATGAACTCATTGATTCACCTGAAAAGGCCTTTAGAAAGATTCAGCAACTTATTTCAGTACGTGATAGATCGGTTCACGAAATAGAGCAAAGGCTCATCACTTTAAACTATTCACCAGAGTCTATCCAAATCGCAATCGAGCGAGCTTTAGAGTGTAACTACCTCAATGATAAGAGATTTGCAGAAATCTACCTTCGCTCAAAAGTGAATAGGAACAAGGGATTACAGGGAGCTAAAAGGGATCTTCTTGGCCATAATATTTCTGAATCCTGCATCGATGAATGCATAGAAATCTACTTCAATGAGGATGATGAAGAGGAGAGAGCCTACCTTCTTCTTTGCCAAAAACCACCTCGTGCAAAAAATGCCTTTCAAGCAGCATATGGAAAACTTATTCGAAATGGTTACCAATCAAACGTTGCGCTTGCAGCTACAAAGCGCTGGATTTCCACACTTCAAGCACGAGATTAGTCCTCATAAACTGTGATATAGAGCGCTTTTGAATATTCTGTAGTTATATAGAGTAATAAAGTGTTTTTTTGAATGAAATATGGAATAAACCATTCAAATGTTTTATCATTTAATATCGCATGAACTTTAGTACCTTTTTTGGTATTTAGAATATATTTACATACTCTATCTATTGCACCCCTGGTGTACTTTGTTCATGCCTTGTTAATCAAGGCATTTTTGATGCCTATTCTGTCAATTTCTATTAGAAAGGATC
>JBJEKV010000048.1:0-5650 GCA_051878815.1 Anaerotardibacter sp.
ATACAACGAGAAGTACCAATGCAAGAACAATAAACATGTACAAGGTGTACTGCGAAATGTTCCATCCTCCAATGGAGAACACAGTTGCTGATTCAAACTGAGAGAAAATTCCCTGAGCATGCTCAACAAATGTTGCTAATGCTTCGCCCATAAGACGATCCTTCCTTCTACTTACCTCGACCTGCGTTTAGCAAGTACATTTTTATAAACAACGTACACCGAAGTGAATACGATGAGAGACAACATCTCAGCCAAACCGAATGGCAAGACAAAATCATGAGCTACGCTTGAGCACACGAATAAGCACACACCTACGATTATGAGAGAAATAAAAAACCCTCCCAAACCGAAAAGGCCTGCTGTGAGAGGGTTTACTGATGTAGATTTGCGAGATAAGCGAAGTGCAACAAATAGTGGAATAAAGCCAAGAAAGCCAGCTCCTATTCCTATTGCAATTGCCCCAAACAATCTGTTCTCCCTAACACGAGTTGCCTCTTTTATGGTTTAGACCGCGTAAAAGCATATCTGTTACCCAGTCTTACAATCCTGCCTATTCGACAAGATACCTTTTTTTGTGGTGAGTGGCGTCTTTTTTTCGCCTTTCCAGCTGCAATATCTTACCTTGTCTTGTAGTTTTTTCCAGCAAAATGCCAAAAAAGTCTAATTTCATTTTTTGAACTCGTTCTACCTAGTCAAAAAAGGAAATGAATCACTCTCCATCTATAGGTTTTTACCTAATAACGGTTACTTTTTTCGTAACACATTACCTGTTTTCAATGCAACACATTTGCCGTCTTTGGTGTAGCAAATTACCCGTCTTTGGCACAACTCGCTACCCCGTAGTGACGTAATGTATTACCCGTTTTGGCATAGCACCTTGAGTGTCTTTGCCTGAGCGCTTTACGGATTACTCTGCATCAAAAACGCGGATTTTAATCTGAGATTCTCCGAGCAATTCCATAGCCAATTCGTCTGGATAAGGGTTCTTGTAAATGATCTCTGAGATACCTGCATTAATAAGCATCTTGGCACATACCACGCAAGGTTGAGTGTTGATGTAGATTGAAGCGCCCTCAATATTGATTCCGTAACGAGCAGCCTGAATCAACGCGTTCTGTTCGGCATGAAGACCTCTACAAATCTCATGACGCTGACCAGAAGGAACATCAAGCTGTTTACGCAAGCAGCCCGTCTCGTCACAATGGCGAAGACCCGTTGGTACACCGTTATAACCCGTTGCAAGAATGCGGCGGTCTTTTACGATGACCGCACCTACTCCTCGGCGAAGACAGGTGGTTCTTTTTGCCACTTCTTCAGCAAGGGTCATAAAGTATTCATCCCACGAAGGACGATTATCAACGGCCATAGCAACTCCTTTCCTAAAAAGAGGCATAGTGCCACGTAATACCTGTATAAATGTGATAGTTATTCTTTACCACACTGTACGCATAAAAGCGAATAAGGCTTGCTACTCAAATACCCCTTCGACTGGAGTGTCCAAGGTTCCATAGATGCGATCTCCCGCGTCTCCCAATCCAGGAACAATGTAAGCATCTTCATTCAAACACTCATCTACCGCGCAGGTGTAGAGAATAACGTCGTCATCAGCTTCCAAAACTGCCTTGATTCCTTCAGGCGATGCAACCATTACCGCAGCATACAAATCTTTTACGCCACGATTACGCAAATTCTTAATTGCATCAACCAAAGATCCACCCGTTGCGAGCATTGGATCAACAATAAATACCTGCTTATCCTCAATGTGAGGAGGCATTTTTGCGTAGTATTCTTTTGCAATGTGGGTCTCTTCATCACGAGCCATTCCCAAATGACCTACTGATGCGGTTGGGATAATCTCAAGAAATGGATCGAGCAAGCACAAGCCCGAGCGCAAAATAGGAACGATAACCGGCTCAGCTCCCCCATAGCTTTGGCCTTTGGTGACAGCCAACGGAGTTTCTACGGTTACCTCATGAGTGCGAATCTGCTTGGTAACTTCATACGCCTCAAGCAGTCCGATTTCACGAACACACTGCCTAAAGATGATTCCAGGGGTATTTTTATTGCGAAGAAGAGCCAATTTGTGGTTAACCACCGGATGATCGATTACAACAAGTCTCTCATGAGCAATCATGTCATATCCTCCTTGCGTTTTTGGCTCTATTATAACGTGCGCTTTTCAGAATGCCGCACAAAGAAAAGGGCTTTCAGAAAACCCGAAAGCCCCGAAATTTTGTATGTTTACAACTTGCTAGCAAGCGTAGCCAGGATAAAGAGGACGCTTCTCAATCAAAACGTCAACGCGAGCCTTAACAGCAGCAAGCTTCTCTTCGTCTTCGCCAGCAAATACAGCAGCAGCGATGCAAGAACCAATCTCGTAGAAGTCCTCTTCGTCAAAACCACGAGTAGTGCCTGCAGCAGAACCAACACGAATACCGCTGGTTACGAATGGAGAACGAGTCTCGTTAGGGATGGTGTTCTTGTTAACAGTCAAACCAACGCTCTCAAGAATCTTTTCTGCATCCTTACCGGTAACGTTTGCAGGGTTGAGGTCAACCAAGCAGAGATGGTTATCAGTACCACCAGAAACAAGGCGAAGGCCACCATCGGTCATGCCCTTGCCCATTGCTGCGCAGTTAGCAACAACCGCATCGATGTATTCCTTGAACTCAGGCTTCAATGCTTCACCAAAAGCAACTGCCTTACCAGCAATAACGTGCATGAGAGGACCACCCTGGGAACCAGGGAATACTGCCTTGTCAATCTTCTTAGCAAGCTCTTCATCGTTGGTGAGGATAAGACCACCACGAGGTCCGCGAAGGGTCTTGTGAGTAGTAGAAGTTACCACGTCTGCGTAAGGGAATGGGCTTGGATGAGCACCCGTTGCAACAAGACCAGCAATGTGAGCCATGTCAATCATGAGGTATGCACCAACGCTGTGAGCAATTTCGCCCATGCGCTCGAAGTCAATTACGCGAGGATATGCAGAAGCGCCACCAACAATAAGCTTTGGCTTGTGCTCGTTTGCCAAGCGCTCCATTTCGTCATAGTCAATAGTCTCAGTTTCAGGATTGAGGCCATAAGCAATGAAGTTGTAGTCTTTACCAGAGAAGTTAACAGGAGAACCGTGGGTCAAATGTCCGCCGTGATCAAGGCTCAAGCCAAGAATGGTGTCACCCTTAGAAACAAGTGCCTGATATGCAGCCAAGTTTGCGTTAGCACCGCAATGAGCCTGAACATTTGCAAACTTACAGTTGAAGATTTCGCAAGCACGATCACGTGCAAGATTCTCAACAATGTCAACTTTGCCACAACCGCCGTAATAGCGCTTTCCTGGATAACCCTCAGCATACTTGTTGGTAAGTACGGAACCTACTGCCTGCATAACTGCAGGAGAAACGAAATTCTCGGAAGCAATCAACTCGATACATGAACGCTGACGACCAAGCTCCTGGGAAATAGCGTCTGCAACTGCCGGATCATTCTGTACAAGATAATCTTGTCCCATTATGAACGCTCCTTTTCAAATCAAACCCAAGCCTTCCTAACGAAAGGCCCTTATATAACATATGAATACCCGTTAGATTACCACTTGAACGTGCCTTTTCTTGAGCACGAACAAAAAATTGTTGATTACGAAACAATAGACCTTAGTCGAGCGCCATAATCTTCTCTACACGACCAGCATGACGGCCGCCACCGAACTCGGTTGAGAAGAAAACATCCAAGATAGCCTTATTGGTTTCAACATCAACGAAACGGCCTGAAAGCGTAATGACGTTTGCATCGTTATGCTCACGGCACAAAGAAGCAAATTCAGTGTTGATAATGTTTGCACCACGAACGCCTGGAACCTTGCAAACCGCAATTGCCATACCAATTCCGGTGCCACAAACAAGAACGCCACGCTCCGCTTCGCCAGAAGCAACATCCTTGCCAACAAGCTCAGCATAATCAGGATAATCAACGCGATCATCATTATCAGGACCGCGGTCAATAACCTCATATCCCTTTGAAGCAAGATACTCTGCTAACTGTTGTTTCTGTTCAAAACCTGCGTGATCAGAAGCGATAGAAACCTTCATGGTACTTGTCCTTACCTTTGTAACGAGTTTTGGCTGTTTAGTATTAACAAACTAGCTTTTTATTATATAGCTCAATGAGTCCTCGTGCGGGAAATACCTTCTGCCCACCCCGCTAAATAAGCGGCTCTTTTTTCTGGCGAAATATCAGGCGAAAAAGTTCGCTCGATTGTTTTTTGGCGCTTGATTTCTTCGGTGCTCTCCCAAAAACCACTACACAAGCCTGCCAGGAATGCCGCACCCGTTACCGTTGCCTCAATATTTGAAGGGCGAAGGATGTCCGCGTTGATAATGTCTGCGCAGAAATCGAGCATGAAGTTGTTACGCGAAGCACCGCCGTCAACACAGAGATTCTTTATCTTGATAGCGGCGTCTTCTTCCATGGCGTGCAAAACGTCGAATACCTGATAGGCCTGCGCCTCCAAACACGCACGCACCAGATGAGCTTTTGTGGTGCCGCGCGTCAAGCCATAAAACGCACCGCGCGCTTCCGAATCCCAATAGGGAGCGCCAAGACCGGTGAATGCGGGTACCACATACACACCTGCGTTATCGTCAACACTTTGAGCAAGCGCCTCTGTCTCTTCAACACACGAAACTAGTCCAATGCCGTCAACAAGCCACTGAAGAAGTGCTCCTGCCATAAATACGCTTCCTTCAAGGGCGTACTCGAGGCCTTGAGTCCCTGGAGCACTTGCCGCAACGGTTGTTACCAGCCCGTGGCTTGAGGACACGGCCTTTTGACCCGTATGCATCAACAAGAAGCAGCCCGTGCCAAAGGTAGACTTTGCCTCTCCTGGCTCAAAACAGCACTGACCAAACAAAGCCGCTTGCTGATCACCTGCAACACCACAAATAGGAACCTCGCCCGCAAAAACAGGGTGCTCCATCATACCGAAATTGCTTGATGATGGGCGAACTTCAGGAAGCATGCTTTGAGGAACGCCGAACAGCTGACACAGCCAAGGATCCCACGTGCCTTCGTGAATATTGAAAAGCATGGTACGGCTTGCATTAGTTGGGTCGGTTGCGTGAACCTTGCCACCTGTAAGATGCCAAATGAGCCATGTATCAACCGTGCCGAACAGAAGAAGGCCTTGGTCGGCCAGCTCCTGCGCACCCTCCACGTTGCGCAAAATCCAAGAGATTTTGCTTGCAGAGAAATACGCGTCAGGAATAAGGCCGGTTTTCTCAATGATAGTCTGGCGAACTTCTTCGGTAGAACAAACCTCTTCGATGAGGTCTGCCGTACGACGACACTGCCACACAATAGCGTTATAGATTGGCTCGCCCGTTTCCTTGTTCGACACAATGGTGGTCTCGCGCTGGTTAGTAATGCCAACACTGTCAATATCTTCTACGCTAAGTCCCTGCTGAACCAGGACTTCAGCCAGAACCTTCAACTGAGAAGAAAGGATGTCTTTCGGGTCGTGCTCAACCCAGCCGGGCTGAGGAAAATGCTGAGGAAATTCGCTCTGGGCAACTCCGCAGATTTCTGCATTGTGATTAATAAGAACTGCGCGCGAAGAGGTTGTTCCCTGATCGAGCGCAACAATGTACTTTTTCAT
>JBJEKV010000049.1:0-5626 GCA_051878815.1 Anaerotardibacter sp.
TGACGGCTTATAGTCCTTAATCATTAATAAGAACAGCTATTAGGTTGCGTATTCTTGGTACAAGAAAGACAAATCATAAATACATAGCGGGTATAAACCATCAGGTTAATTGATTAGGGATTGATGTATTGGTAGGCAAATATACCAGTGCTACAGCGAAGTGGCCTATGAGGCACTCTAACACCCCAAATGTTAATAAGTATCGGATTAGTGTTTGGAGTAATTATTTAGGGTTAATTCGCCTCTCCGACAACTCTTAAGAGAACGCAGAGGACTTAGTCTAGATCGGCGCATTTATCTCATTTTTTGACAGAAACACCTAACGTGTTCAATGTTCGTTTCAATGTATTGGCGAAACAATTGGATTGTTGTGGTTCCGGTAGTTTAGGTGAATGGTTTTTAGCTAATTTCAATAGTAACTAAAATGGGCGATATGTCCTGAAAAGGTTTTACAAATTAACAAATATGTCAAAAACTCATCTCTGAACTGGGATTTTACTGAACATGTTCAACGGTAGATAAAGTTACTTCTTACAAAATTAAGCAAAATTTAAATATTGTTGTCTTTTATTCTTAAAAAGTAGAACTATAGGCAACAATTATAAATTAGAGTGATTATAACCCCTCTTAACTAAGTCCGTTAACGTAATGAAGGGGAGGCTGAGTTCCTCTCAGACCTATTGTTTTTTCTTCAAATTTACCAAGACAAAGCAAAAAAATAAGGGAGAAAATTGACTCATTTTCTCCCTTAACAGATGACTATTCTCGGGTTATTTAAACTGTTTTAGTTGAGGCAACGCGTGCCTTTTTAAGGGTTGGGCGCTCTTTGTTTACTTGTTTGATGGTAGCAGCCATGATTATCATGAAGACGATATTAATTAATGCAACTGGCTCAATGAGACCAACAATGAAGAGTGCATAACCTTCGAAAAGTAAGGAAACACCAGCGATGATTCCCATGCAAATTGCCGTAACGCTGAATGGGTGCTTATCGTAGAACCAACGGAATCCCTGAACCTGAAGAACAGTTCCAAAGATTGCGGTGAACATACAGAATAAGCCCTCGTAACGCATAAGATTTGCTACGGAGAAACCGTTGAACATGTTTCCGCCGTATGTTTCGAGTTCAAAACCGGAATACTGCTGGCCTTGACCAAAGGAAGCGACACCTAAAATTGCACCAATAACAGCAGCTACAATACCCCAAACAAAAATAGCGTTAAACAAGGTATGCATGCGTTTACGCTTTGGGGTCATTGGGAAACCGTCGTCACCAATGCGTACTCCGTCTTTGTCATACTTAATTACAATTGGTCTTTTTTCAGGAGTAGGCTCTGGGTTAAGAGCTTTACTTTCATCTTTAGAGTGGGGCCTAAGCTTAAAAGCCATCGTTCCTCCGTACCGTACTAATTCTTTAACAGTTAATCCTTGAAGATCTTTTACCGGGATGCTTCTTTTTTGCTTGCTTCATATGAGACTCAAACAGTAAAGACGCACGTTTTGAAACGGTAGTTATAAAGCATCTTCAAGAGAACAATTCTCAATTATTTATTGAAACAACAGTCAAAGATACAAGATTTACCATTTCGCTCAATGAGAATTTTTTAAGAGGAAAAATCCTCCATTTTTTAGCGAAAAATAGGCCACTTGATTAATTCGAAAAACTGGATAAAATAATAATTTTTCGTAAATCTGGCAAAACTCCACTTTTTTCCAGTTTTGACCGATATTGTCTCTTCTATTTTTCTTCACTAAAATTCCCGACTAGGTTAGTAGGTTAAAAATAGTGCGGTTTATAACCTGCTATACATTTTCAGGTTTGACCTGTGCCTTTAGTGTAGGGGAGGGCATTTTTGGTCCCTACAAACGGACAACTTGGTTGTCTTGATTAGAAGAAAGGAAGGCGATACGCATGGCTCATGGTCAGTCTTCATACCATGGCATCGCAGCTCGTATCGACCGTCTCCCTATTTCAAATTTCCACAGGAAGATCTTGTGGTTATTGGGTGGCGTTACGTTCTGTGACTCCGTAGATATGGCTGTTGGTGGTCCAATCGGCATGGTTCTCCAGGCTGAGGGTTGGATGACACTCGAACAGTTTGCTTTCTTTAACTCCATCACAATGGTGGGATATTTCTTTGGTGGTCTGTTAGCGGGCGCCATATCAGACAGTATTGGACGTAAAAAGGCTGTATTGATCTGCGGCACTGTCTTTACTGTATTCTGCTTCGTAGCATCATTCTCTCCAGATGCAAACTTCCTTACCGCATGCCGCTTCTTCATGGGTCTCGGTTTGGGTGCTGCATTCCCTGCAGGTTACAGCTGCTTGACTGAGTACACTCCACCTCAGAAGCGTGGTCAGTATCAGTCTTATGTAGGCCTCATTGCTAACACTGGTACTTTGGTTGCATCCTTCATTAACTTGATGGTTCTCCCAATTGCTGGTTGGCGTGAAGTTTTCGTAATCTGCGGTGTTATCGGTGCAGCAGTTATGATTGCATGCTTCTTCGGTCTTGAAGAATCTCCTCGTTGGCAGGCAATGATGGGCAAGAACGAGAAGGCAGATGCTACCGTTTCTAAGATTGAGGCTAAGATCGCTGCTAAGACCGGCCAGCCTCTCCCTGAGGTAACTCAGGCTGAGATTGACGCTCGTGTTGCAGAAGGCGAAGTAAAGCAGCTTCCTTGGAGCTTCTTGTTCCGCAAGAAGATGATTACTCGTACTTTGACCGCTATGTTCCTCTGCTTCGCAATGAACGTATTGGTTTATACCGTTATCTCCTGGACTCCTACCTTGTTGAAGTCCAACGGCTTCGACGTTCAGTTGTCCACTTTGATGACCGTTGTTATGCAGCTCGGTATTCCTGTTGGCGTTGGCTTGCTTACCTTCTACGTTGAGAAGGTAAATCGTAAGACCATCCTTATTGTGACCTATCTCTTGATTGCTATCGCTGGTCCAATCTGGTCTATGATTCCTACCGATCAGCCTTACTTGGTAATGGCAGTTGGCTTCTTCGTATGCTGCTTCACCTTTACCAACTCTGTTACTACTGCTGCTATTTACTTGTCCGAACCTTTCCCAACTGCATGTCGTATCCGCGGCGCTGGTGTTGCTAATGCATTCGGTCGTATCGCTGGTATCATCAGCCCTATGTGGATTGCTGCTCTCATTGCAAGTCCTGTTGGCGCTCTTGGCGTATATGGCATCAATGCTGCAATCTGCGTATTCATGGCTATTTGGTTGGGTATCTTCGGTGTTGAGACTCGTGGTAAGACCCTCGAAGAGATTACTGCTGGTCTTCTCGACGACGAAAAATAGTTGTTGAAGTCTTTTTAAATCCGCACATAAAAGCATCAGCTTTTAAGTTATGGAAAGAGTCCTTCGGTGTTTTCGAAGGGCTCTTTTTCTTGTTCTGGCGAAGGTGTGGAAGAGCCTTGGTGTCTGGATGGTAATGGAGGTTGGGGGGGTGGAATGATCGAATAGCCTCAGGCAAGACCTAGGGGAGTTAATACTTGAGGGTTTAATAATCCTAAATGGGGCCTTGAGCTCCTTTTCGCTTGTCAGGGCTTATAACATAGATAATACTTTTGTGGATATAGATTGAGGAACAATCACAGGTGAGGGGCCATTTTTGGCCCCTTTTAGTTGGTTTGTTTTTGGGTGGATTATAACGGTTGTATAGATGGTACTTTTGTGGATATAGAATTCGATAAAACCCTAGATAAACCTAGGAAAATAGGCATGAATAGTTGTCTATTGTCTGTAAGGATTTAATGTATAGTTACTGAAGTGTTAGCAGTTAACTAACAAGCTGTTTTTGATAGAGGAAGCTCTAATCCGAAACCAGGACTAATACAGTGTCCAGGTTAGGAACATGAAGTTGAATCTGTTAGTTCGTTGCCGCACTTGATTTTTGGGCAATAGCGTCGTTGCTTGCTTTGATCTTTTCGAGGATTCGCTCAGCTTCGCTACCTTCTGCTGGAGTAGGTTGGTAGTTGTTATAGCTGCTTACCGAAGAAACTGAAACAGGGATGACGTTAATATTGTCATCGGTTGCTACCTCGTTGCCGCGAACCGTAAAGGTCTGCTGGAAAACCATGCAGTCCTTGCTTGTTGGATTAGGATTTCCGCCAAAACAGAAGTTGCCAAGGCTGTAAACAATGTAGCGGCCATTATATTTCTCATATCCCTGTATAACGTGAGGGTGAGATCCGATTACTAAGTCGGCACCCGCATCAATTGCGGCATGACCTAATTCAATCTGCGTGCTGTCAGGAACAGTCTCAAGCTCGCTTCCCCAGTGGAAGTACACCATAATTACCTGAGCGCCATTGTCTTTTGCAGTCTGAATATTGGTAAGCATTTCATCTTTAATGCCTGCGCCCAGTGCTAGCTCATATGTTCCAATGAGGGCAACCTTAACGCCTTTAACATCCATATAAGAAATACGATCGTAGCCAAAGCAAGAAATGCCTGCAGCTTCGAGAGTATTAATAGTGTCAGTGTAGCTTTGTTCGCCATAATCCTTTGAATGGTTATTAGCCATGCTTGCTGCTTCAACGTTGCCCTGAGTAAGAATCTGGGCATACTCCGCTGGTCCCTTAAATGCGAAGGTTTTGTCCTGGCGAGTGGTTGATTCAGTAAGCGTACCCTCCATATTGACGATAGTTAAATCGTCTGCACTGAAATAGTCGGCGAAATTCGCAAGGAAGTAGTCAGGGGTTACGCTCTCGTATTTCTCAGGTAGGCTGCCTGAATAACTGAAGTTTTCATCAGTGCCAAGCGTGCAATCGCCTGCGAAGGAAACGGTAAAGGAAACTTCTTGTACTTCAGTATCGGTTGCGGCAGGAAGGTTTTCTTGCGTGTTTTCTTCTGGGGTAGAAGAGAAGAAGAGTGCTTTTGCTGCAAACGCTATCACCACGATAAGGAGGATAGAGACAATAACCAAAAGTAACTTTTCTCGCTTGCGGGAAGTGTGTCCTACATAGGTATGGGTATTAGCGGTTGGAGACTGTGCTAAATAATCTCGGCGGTTAGTTGAATGTTTGGCATAGTTTAAATCATCGCGCCCATCAATAACTTCTCGCGCGCGTCTAGTTGAAGACGTATTTCGATAGCTGTTTTGATAGCTGTCCATCTGAGCGTCTCTTGAGGAGTCGTAGGCAGATTGAGCTTGCTGATTTGCAGAAGCACTTCTCGGAAGTGGATATTTGTTGGTAAGGGCACCTCTTTGTGCGCTGCGAGGAGAAGGAGTCCTTGAAGTGGAACTTCTTGGGTTTTGATTCCTGATAGGTCTTGCCTGGTCAGGATAGGTTCCTCGTGAGTCGCTTCGCGCAGAAGTGGTATTTCGCTGATAAGATTCCCGAGAAGTGTTGCGGTTCATTTGACCTGAACGCGATGCGTCATATTGACCAACAGTCGTTCTGTGTGTGCTCCTGTTAGAAGAGGTGTTTCTGGTAGAAGAACGGTAAGAAACAGCACCTTCTTGGGAGGATGATTGTCTGCGTGAATGGGTGTTTTGAGGGGATGAAGCGTAATTGGACGAAGAGCGATCTTGTCGCCCAGAATAACTATTGTTATATGAATTGTTTTGAGTGTAGTTAGTTCTCCTTGGACGTCGGTTGTCTT
>JBJEKV010000050.1:0-5460 GCA_051878815.1 Anaerotardibacter sp.
AGGATAAAACTTGCCTCAGGAACGTATTTCGTAGCTGCTTTGGTGTGTGCTCCCGTCTCAACGGTGTGGTAGTCACAATGGTAGGCCTTGTTGAAAAGAAGTTCGCCATAGCCCGTTGTGCCTACGCCAAGAATTTCTAGGTCAATGTCGAGCAGTGCGTATTTTTCTTTGAGCTCGAGCAGCGCCTCGGTGGCAATATCAAGTGGTTCGCCTTCGTTAGAAGAGTAGAAGCTGTCAATAAGCTCTCCGTCTTCGCTTACGAGAGCGAATTTCGTGGTGGTGCTTCCTGAGTCAATGCCCAGATATGCTTTGATGCTCTGTCCGCGATAGTCTTCAATGTTTGGACGCTTTGGCAATTGGTGGCGCTTCGTAAATTCGTCACGTTCTGCCTGGTTCTCAAAGAAGAGGGGGGCATCAGCGTACTCGTTTTCGATAGAGCTGTTGTAGTGTGCAAGCTTTTCCTGAATGTCTTTCAAGCTAACGAAAGATGCTGAGGTGTTGCCTGCAAGAGAAAGTGCTGCTCCTCGTGCAACAATGGTTTCTGGATGGTCAGGGCAGATTACCTGATCTTCGCTCAAGCAGAGGCGTTCCTTGAATACGTCAATCAAGGTTGGGTTGAAGGTAAGAGGACCACCCTCGAAGATAACGGGAGGGTTGATGACGATGCCTTGCGCCAAACCGCCAATGCTCTGCTTTGCAATTGCGTGGAATGCAGAAAGCGCAATGTCGGATTTTGGTACGCCCTGATTGAGCAGCGGCTGAATATCTGTTTTTGCATATACGCCGCAGCGGCCCGATACGTCATAGACGGTAGTGCCCTGAGATGCGAGCTCGTTGAATTCTTCGATAGGCACTTTGAGGAGCGCCGCAATTTCATCAATAAAGGCTCCCGTGCCGCCCGCACAAGAACCGTTCATGCGCATGTCAGATACGGAAAGATTGCCTGTTTCCTCATCAGTGTGGAAGAAAATCATCTTGGCATCTTGTCCGCCAAGCTCAATAGCGCTTTGTGTTCCAGGATGAAGGGTGCGAACAGCAAGCGCGTTAGCAACAACTTCCTGAATGTAAGGTACATCAAGGTAGGTTGCAATAGTTTTACCACCTGAACCGCAGAAAGAAACACGGAAATTGCTTTGAGGGAAACGGTCGATGACTTCCTGAAGAATTTTGATTACGCTGTCAGCTTGATATGCATGATGGCGAATGTATTGCGTGTACAAAACCTTATTGGTTGAGGGATCAAGAGCTAAAACTTTCGTAGTAGTAGAACCTACGTCAACGCCAAGATGGATGGTAGAAGTTGGTTCTGCGATGCTGTTTGTAACCATGTTTTCCATATCCCCCATATACCCAATATGTAAATGTCTCAATGTGCAAACGTTGCCTGAAATGCTTTCATCGCTGCGCCTGAGGTATTGCATGAATAGAAACACTCAACGCGGCGTGGACCGTAGTGTTGTGCCAGCATGCTCCACTGAATGATTTCAACTAGGCACTTGTTGCATTTCTGGGCGCATTAACGTCCTGCACAAAATTAATCAGCTTGTTGTTAGTATAATATACAGCCTGTTGGAATAAATTAGACAATCTGGTTGGTTTTATCAAATTACATGCATATTTTCGGCGAAGGGGTTCAGGGTTTAGTGTCTAGGAGCGATACTTCTTTACGTTCATAGCGCGCATAGCGTTAAGAACCGCAATAATGCAAACGCCTACATCGCCAAATACCGCAAGCCACATATTCGCAATGCCTAATGCAGCAAGAATGAGGATGGCGAATTTTACGCCCAGCGCGAAAATGATGTTTTGCCAAACGATGCTCATGGTCTTGCGTGCGATGTTTATAGCAGTTGCGATATTTGAAGGCTTGTCATCCATGAGAACAACGTCGGCCGCTTCAATAGCAGCATCTGATCCCATTGCGCCCATAGCAATGCCGATATCGGCACGGGTGAGAACAGGCGCATCGTTAATGCCGTCACCTACAAATGCAAGAGATTCCTTGCCGGTTTTCTTGGCCAGAAGCTCTTCGACCTTGAATACTTTGTCTTCTGGGAGAAGACCTGCGTGATATTCGTCAATACCAAGAGCAGAAGCAACGTTTTTCGCCACTGCGGGGGAGTCTCCCGTGAGCATAACGGTTTTCTTTATGCCAACAGTGCGAAGGTTTTGTATTGCCTGAGCAGCATCGGCTTTGAGCGCATCAGCAATAATGAGATATCCATAGTACGTGCCATCAACTGCTACATGAACAAGGGTGCCGTCGTGTTCGGTTTCGGTAAGGTTGATTCCTTGTTCAGTCATATATTTAGCATTGCCGCAAGAAACGTGTTTGTCCTGAACGGTAGCACTTACACCGTGGCCACTCTTTTCGGTGACATTGGTGATTTCGTCTTCGCTCAGGTTGGTCTTGCATGCTTCCCTGATAGAGACCGCAATTGGATGGGTAGAGAAAGCCTCTGCTTGAGCTGCGTAGAAGAGAAGGTCCTCTTCGGCAATTCCTTGTTCTGGGCAAAGCTGGGTAACGGAAAACTTTCCTTGGGTGAGCGTGCCTGTTTTGTCGAAGACAACCGTGTCTGCTTTTGCAAGAACCTCTAAGTAATTGCTTCCTTTGATGAGGACGCCTAAGCGTGACGCGCCACCAATTCCTCCGAAGAAGGAGAGAGGGACGGAGATGACCAGCGCACAAGGGCAGGATACAACCAAGAAGGTGAGACCGCGTTCAATCCAGGTTGCGAAGCTGTCTCCCAAAACAAGCGGTGGCACAACCGCGATAGCCAAAGCCGACAAGGTAACAATAGGAGTGTAGTAGCGTGCGAAGCGCGTGATGAAGTTTTCGGTGCGCGCTTTTTTATCGCTTGCGTTTTCAACCAGCTCGAGAATGCGGGAAACAGTAGATTCTTCGAAAGGCTTAGTAACGCGGATGGTGAGCGTGCCAGACAAATTGATGCAACCAGAAAGAACTTCGCTTCCTGGACTTACACTGCGAGGAACTGATTCTCCTGTTAAGGCAGAGGTGTCCAACTGGGTTTCGCCCGAGATAATCACACCGTCAAGCGGGATGCGCTCACCTGCTTTAACAATGATTTGATCGCCAACTTCAACCTCATAAGGGTCAACCTGAACAAGCTTGCCATCAACAGAAATGTTGGCGAAGTCAGGGGCGATATCCATCAAATCGGAGATTGACTTCCTGCTTCTTCCAACCGCATAGTCTTGGAAGAATTCACCAACTTGGTAAAAAATCATTACGGCAGCGCCCTCTGCCATGTGAGGATTTGAATCAGGGAAGAGGACTAAAAGAAACGCGCCAATAGTAGCAATACTCATCAGGAAGTTCTCGTCGAAAACCTGGCCATTTAAAATGTTGCGGCCAGCGCGATATAAAACGTCATAGCCCACAATGAGATACGGAATTAAGAAAATAGCAAACTCCGCATAGAGGACATACGGCATATCAAGCCAGGTCTCCAAAGGAAGAAGGAGCGCTACTACGAAAAGAACAAGAGCGATGCTAATGCGGACGAGTTCTCTTTTTAGTTTCTGTGGCATGGGGGATCCTACCTTACGATGCGGCAGTCTTTTTCAATCTTGGAGATTTCTGCCTGCGCCAAATCGAGAATTTCATCCCAGGAATCTTTTTCAGTTTCCAAGATGAGTTTTTGAGTCATGAAGGTGACACGTGCCGTGGTAATTTCAGGAAGCTTGTTAAGCGCAGTCTCCATTTTTGCTGCGCAGTTTGCACAGTCCAGATTCTCAAGTTCGAATGCCTTTTTCATAACAGTTCCTTTCGGGGTGGGGATTTGGTTTGTAACGCGCATTTTTATTCGCAAATATGAGTCATGCCTTGAGCCAGAATGGTGAATACGTGGTCATCGGCAAGGGAATAGATAATGTTTTTGCCTTCTCGCTGGAATTTGACAAGGCGTGCTTGTTTGAGAATTCGAAGCTGATGAGAAACGGCCGATTGGCTGCAGCTTACAACTTCAGCAATGTGGGCAACGCATAAATCAGCATCCATTAAGGCGTAGAGGATTTTTATGCGGGTAGTATCACTGAAAACCTTAAAGAGGTCTGCAAGATCGTAGAGGAGTTCATCGTCAGGGAGTTCTTGAATGGAGGAATCAGTGTGGCTGCATCCCTCATCACGCAACGTGCTCTCAGAAAGCTCTTGAGCGGAAACGTTTTTATCTTTAAGTTCTTTGACTGATGGTATGTGCTTAGTAGGAGTATTCATTTTTACCTCTTAACATATGAACATCTATTCATATGTTATAGCGAAGTGATTAACTAATCAACTACTAAAGGGCGAATTACTAAAAGTTTTAAAACTTTTGATAAAGCTCGACGAATCTGAAGAGGCATTACCTCTATACTTATCGGGATACGTTTTATTGATTGAGGTGTAGTCGTGAAATATCGTGCAACAATTGTTTCTCCAAAGGGATCAGCACCTACTTCAAGCATTATTGAGTTTGAAAGTGAGCACAGGGCTGGGTCAAAGCTTAATATCCAAGATGCGCGATATAAGATGCTCGAGCTCTACGGAAGTAAGGCAGTTAGCTGGACGGTGAAAGACGTAGAGAAAGCATCGGTTAAAGAAGAGGGAATTGCCGAGCAACTCATGCTTGATTTCCGTGAACCAGTAGAACAGAAGAAATCGCGAACGCGAATCAAGCGCGGCATTTCTTAGGCTTTCAGCTTGAGTGTTTTTCGCGGAAGACTTTTCGCGAACCTCGATACTTCTAGTGAGCTTTGCAGCTACCAACAAACCTCGAAACTGCTGGTGAACGTTGCTACTACAAGCAAACTTCAACACTATTTACAAAAGATAAAAACCACCTACATCTGACGTCCTCCAAAACTTTAAAAGAAATGGATGAAAAGAGAGCGGGTGGTTTTATTGCATGGGTCTTCTTATTTCAGCATGTAATTCTTAAGTATCTTTCGAGCGTGTTGCTGTTTGCTCTTGAGCTCCTGAGTTCTTCTCCAAAGAATAAATGCAACGCTTAATCCTCCTACGAGTAAAAGAATCAGTCCGAAAATAAACGGAAGATCACCTGTTTTAGGGAGAGGAAGAGGGTTGTCTTCCTCGGGAGTAGTTGGCTCCTCAGGAATCTCGGGTGTTTGCGGAGTAGTAGGTTCGTCAACTACGAATACGTGGGTTACGTCTACTCCTTCTAATACCTGGAATTTCACTGGTTCGCTTACTTCATAGCCCTCAGGTGCTTCTGTTTCTCTTATTTGATAGATTCCTGTATCACAGTAAAGGCGCCATGGTTCATCAGTGGTTACGGTTTGAGTAATCTCAGCCCAAAGAGTTTCGTCTGAAGTGCTGTCTGATTCCTCTGTGTTCTGCTCAGTGTTTTCTTGCTCGGTAGATTCTTCTTCGCTCATATTCTGTTCGGCAACCTCTTGATCAACCGTATCTTGCCTACTAGTTTCCTGATCAATTGCTTC
>JBJEKV010000051.1:0-5451 GCA_051878815.1 Anaerotardibacter sp.
AAGAACTCTCTCAATACTTCTTGGAGCATATTAAAGTCACGAGCTTCGGCAAATACGCCAACATGATTATTGGCCCGTTCAAGCCAGGGCTTAATGTGGTGTATGGTCCAAACGAGGCAGGAAAAACCACCATCAACGAACTCACGAAATCAGTTTTGTTTGGTTGGCCAACGGTTCGCAAAAATACCAATAGTTATAAGCCTGAAAATGCTGACAGGGCAGGAAGCCTGTTCTTTAGAAATACGCAAACCGGTGAAATTCAGGAAGTAAAGCGCGTAAAAAATACCGAGACACCTCAAACTGACCTCTTTATTTTGAGCGACATTGATAAAGCAACGCATGACACCATGTTCGCGCTCACGAGTGACGAGCTCATGCGTCTTGATAGGCATACGGATATTACTTCTCATCTTTTAACTGCGGGCTCAGGAACATTATCCTCCCCTGCTCACGCCCTTGATGAGATTAACCTGCGCATTAAAGAAATGTTGTCCAAATCTGCCAACAACCCTACCTCAATCACTAATTTGAAGATTGAACAGGTAAAGGTTAGAGAAGAGCTTCAGCAGGCTATTAATCAGAATGAGCAGTATAGACAGCAAGAAATTAAGCTCAAACAACTCCAGCCGCGCAAGGAAACGCTGGAAAAAACTCAAGCAACCTTAAATGAGGAGATTGAGTTTTACCAGGTCCAGCTTTCCAAATTGGAGTCACTCGACCAATCAATTGAAGAAGCTGAAAAGGACCTCGAAAAAACAATTGAAGCGCGCAATCTTGCTCAAATGACCCAAGATTCTCAAGTTGCCGAAGAAATCGTAATTTTGAGCAACTTGAGCCAACGTGATGAATTCCGCTTGCGTGACATTTTGGAAGACTTGGATGAAACGCGCATCAAGCTCAACAATGCTAAAGAGCACGCGCAAAAAACGGCCGAGAAATCTCGAACCTACAGAGATGTGCTCAATGAAGACCAAGACCCAACGGAATCCAAAAAACAACAACGTCAAACAAAGGCACTCCAGTTTGGCTTGTCTGTTGCCATTCCTATCATCTTGCTAGCGGTAGGCATCTATCTGCTCTACACTGCTTCACGACTCGGGGTTCTCTCTTTCGTAATCATGGGAAGTTCGGTCATTCTCATTGCGCTTCTTGTTTTTGTGGTAGGTATGGCGGTGTCTATTCGCCCTTCAAAAGCGGAAGAAAAGCTGGCCGAGCAAAAAGACAACGCGGCCTGGATTGCAGTCCAGGACGAAAAAGCGCTTGACCACGCGTATCAAGAGGTAAAGAATCACGAAATTCGAATCCGGGAATTTTTGGATGCCAACAATATGACGCAGGCACATGGCTCTCTTCGCCGTGCTCGTTTTATGTTGGATCAGGCGCGCGAATATAAAGCATCCCTCCAGCAGGCAAAGCAACACAGCCAAGCTTTGGCGCTTCAAGAGGCCTCCTGCCACAATTTGCTGGCTCGCCTTCGTCAGCAAAGATTAGAAGTGTGCTTGCAAGTAGGGCTTCACCCCAGCGCAAATGCATATGAGTTGGAGCAGCTCATTATGCGCAAAAAAACCGAGCGCGATAAAACTATGAAGCTCTCCAGTGAGACAAACACACAAGTGGGCGAGCTCTCTCAGCAGCTTCAAGATGCTCTGATGGTCCACACGTTTGATGAAATCAAGCAGAAAAACGAGGTTATTGAAGCGCAACTCAAGCAAGCCAACAAAAAACTTGCCATGCTTTTCCTGGCAAAACGCACGCTGGAAACGGCAATTTCTGATTGGGAAAAGAAAAGCCAGCCGGAGGTGTATCGTCAGGCGTCACGCATTTTCGAAAACATGACGAATGGCCAGTGGAAGCAAGTGCGCATGAATCCTGCGGGCGAGATTGAAGTGGTGGACGCCATTAAATCAAGCTACAGCCCAACCGTTCTTTCCATGGGAACAAAACAACAGCTGTATTTAAGCTTGCGTATTGCGCTTTTGATGACTGCAACCAACGTTGGAAAAGCGCTACCAATTATGTGTGATGACATTTTGGTTAACTTCGACAAAAATCGTCAAATAAAGGCAGTACAAGCATTGCAGGAACTTTCTTCGGTTCGCCAGGTAATTATGTTTACGTGCCATGAAGAAGTTGTGAATTTGATAAAAGAGGAAAACCCAACTACCAATCTGATAGAGCTATAAAAAATGAAGTGAACTATACTATAATTTTCCATGGCTTGAATATGGAGCTCTATCAGCAGTAAGGGGCTGACAGTAAGTGGGGCTCTTGAAACATTCGAAAGGAATTAACTATGCCAAGTACCGTACTTGTAGGTACCCAGTGGGGAGACGAAGGTAAAGGTAAAATCACCGACCTTATTGCAGGCGAATATGATTACGTTGTTCGCTACCAAGGAGGAAACAACGCAGGACATACCGTTGTTCATGGTGACAAGAACCTTGCTCTTCATTTGATGCCATCGGGCGTTATGTATGAAAATGCTATTCCGGTAATTGGTAATGGCGTAGTTATTGACCCAGGCGCATTAGTAAAAGAAATGGCAATGCTCCAGGCAGAAGGTATTTCTTGCAAGAACTTGAAAATTAGCTGCAACGCTCACATCATCATGCCTTACCACAAGGATTTGGATGGCGCAGACGAAAAGCGTTTGGGCAAAAATTCTATTGGCACCACTAAACGAGGCATAGGTCCTTGCTATCAGGACAAAGCTGCTCGTAAGGGCATTCGTGTACAGGATCTTATGGATGAGAAAATCTTCCGTCTTAAGGTTGAAACCGCACTTGCTCAGAAAAACCCAATTCTTGAAAAAATCTACGGTCTTCACACTTACACCGTTGATGAGATTTGCGAAGAGTATCTCCCTTACGCAACCATCATGAAGCCATACATGGCAGAAACTACCCAGATGCTCAATGAGGCAAATCGCGAAGGTAAGAAGATTCTTTTCGAAGGTGCACAGGCAACCATGCTTGATATTGATCACGGCACCTATCCTTACGTAACTTCCAGCTCTTGCTCCTCCGGCGGTGCAGCAATTGGCACTGGCGTTGGTCCAATGGCTATTAATAAAGTAATCGGCATCATGAAGGCTTACACCACGCGCGTTGGTGGCGGCCCATTCCCTACCGAGCAGCTCTTCCCAGAAAATGGTGGTAAGGGCGAAGAAGCTGAGGTTGGAGAAACCTTGTGCGCAGTTGGCCACGAGTACGGCGTAACCACCGGCCGTAAGCGTAGGTGTGGCTGGCTTGACGCCGTTATTGGAAAGTACGCAGTTGATGTAAACGGTTTGACCGACATCGCATTGACTAAGTTGGACGTTCTTTCTGAGTTCGATACTATTAAAGTGTGCGTTGCTTACGAACATGAGGGCAAGCGCTACGACTACTTGCCAATGCAGCAAAGCGTTTTGTTCCACGCAAAGCCAATTTATGTTGAGCTCCCTGGTTGGAAGGGTGTTGACATTACTGACTGCAAGAAGTTTGAAGACTTGCCAGAAAACGCTCAGAAGTACGTTAAGTTTGTAGAGGACTTCGCAGGTGCTCCAATTACTATGATTTCTGTTGCACCAGAGCGTGACCAAACCATTTTCAACGGTTGGACAAGCTGCTAAATCCACTGGGGCAAAACAGCGTCAGAGGTAACAGTGCGAAAGTTGTGCCGCGGCGTGCAAACCTAGCAAACTAAGCAAGCTAAGCACCCGCGCAAGATTGGTTCAGGTAAAGCAAACAGCTTAGCTAGCACTAGCCCAAACAGCTGAGTAAACAGTGGAGTTAATAAAATAACCTTATTAATACGGTAACAGTTTGGCTGTTACCGTATGCTATATATTTAAGTGCTTTAAAACTTTTAAGAAAGGCAAATACGTGAATATCCTTGTTTTGGGAAGTGGTGGTAGAGAGCATGCTCTTACCTGGGCTCTTGCAAAATCTCCTTTGTGCGATGAAATCTATGTTGCACCAGGCAATGGTGGCACAAGCGAGATTGCAACCAATATTAAGTCTCTTAATATTGAAGACGGCGAATCAGTCCTTTTCTTCGTCCAGCAAAATAAAGTTGATTTGGTTGTAATTGGCCCAGAAGCACCTTTGGTAAAGGGTGTTGCTGACGTTCTTCGTGCAGAAGGAATTGCTGTATTTGGCCCTGACGAGTACGGCGCTCAGTTGGAGGGTTCCAAAACCTTCAGCAAAGAGTTCATGGAAGCAAACAATATTCCAACTGCAAAATACAAGAGCTTTACTGACAAAGATGAGGCCTTGGCTTATTGTGACGAACTTGGCGGCGCAATGGTTGTTAAGGCAGACGGCTTGGCAGCAGGTAAGGGCGTTATTGTTGCTGAGAATGTTGAAGATGCACGCGATGCGGTTGAGTCTTGCTTTAGCGGTGAATTCGGCGCTGCTGGCAACAAGGTTGTTATTGAAGAAAAACTCACCGGCCCTGAATGCTCATTGCTCGCATTCGTAACTGGCGGCAAAGCATTCTGCATGGCTCCAGCTCAGGACCACAAGCGCGCATACGATGGTGACCTTGGCCCTAACACCGGTGGCATGGGCGTATATTCGCCAGTACCTATTGTTACTGACGAAGAGATGGCTGAGATGGTTCGCATCATGGAAGTATCTGCAGCAGCTACCGCAAAGGATCCATTCCCAATGGATTATCGCGGCTGTTTGTACGGCGGCTTCATGTTAACTCCAGAGGGACCAAAAGTTTTGGAATTCAATGCTCGTTTTGGTGACCCTGAAACTCAGGTTGTTCTTCCTCGTCTTGAGTCCGACTTGGTTGAGATCATGATGGCAGTTGCTGAAGGCAGGCCTGAGGATATCAATTTGAAGTGGTCTGACAGATGGGCAGTTTCTGTTGTGCTGGCAAGCGAGGGTTACCCAGGATCTTACGAAAAAGGTAAGGTAATTTTGGGTGTTGAAGATGCTAACGAAAAGAAAGACACCATCGTTTTCCACGCAGGTACCGCATTGAACGCTGACGAGGAATTGATTACTTCCGGCGGCCGTGTTCTTAATGTGGTTGCATTGGGTAGTTCTTTCGAGAGTGCTCGCTATAAAGCATACGAAGGTGTTAAGGCAATTAACTTCGAGGGCAAGCAGTTCCGCAGTGATATTGGCAAGAAAGCTTTGGAAGGCCGCAGCGCTTGGGAATAAAAAATTGCATTTAGCGAAAAATAATGCTTGACCATCCCGATGCCGCGTTTTATACTAATCAGGCGCAATTAAGCGTGAACCTGGTCGGGTAGCTCAGTTGGTAGAGCAGCGGACTGAAAATCCGCGTGTCGGGGGTTCAAGTCCCCCCCCAACCACCATTGAATATCGAAGGAGCCTACGGGCTCCTTTTTTGTTGTTCCAGCGCGTCTTGCGCGCAATGAGCGAAGCGCACTTCTAGGCTTATAGGACAAAAAGTGTGTCCGAATTTGGGTGTTGATGCAGGTCAACACCC
>JBJEKV010000052.1:0-5378 GCA_051878815.1 Anaerotardibacter sp.
GGTCTTTTCCGGACTGTATGGTGACTGGGAAGTTTCCTTACGCGGCAGCGATCGAGTTCTCACCTCAATGCCTGCTTGCCACTCAAACTTCCAGCTTGCCGCACTCATGCCGGTTATTACCGCAGGCGCTTCTCTCATCATTATCGAGAAGTATTCTGCAAGCCGCTTCATGAAGCAAATTCGCCATTATAAGGCAACGGTTATTCAGTGTGTTGCCATGATGCTGCGCACCTTGTTGCTACAGCCAGTAGATCCAGAAGAGAAAAACCATAATGTTCGCGAAGTTCTCTACTTTATTTCGGTTACTGAAGCTGAAAAAGAAGAATTCGAAGAGCGTTTCGGCATGCAAATCATGAACACCTATGGATCAACTGAGTCAATTGGTTGGGCTATCACCGATCCCCCAGTAGGTGCCCGCAAGTGGCCTTCAGTTGGACGCGCAGGCTTGGGTTATGAAGCACGCATCTGCGATATGAACGACAACGAACTTCCTCCAGGCCAGACGGGCGAGATTCAAATCAAAGGCGAACGTGGACGCACGGTAATGCTTGAGTACTACAACAATCCTGAAGCTACCGAGAAATCCTTCAGTGCTGATGGTTGGCTCAAGACTGGTGACCAAGGATATCAGGACGAAAACGGTTGGTTCTACTTCGTTGATCGCAAGGTCAATATGGTTAAACGAGCTGGAGAAAACATCTCCACCACCGAGCTTGAAGAAATTCTTGAGGAACATCCTGCAATTGCTGAAGCTGCAGTAATCGGTGTACCTGACCCAATTCGCGACCAGGCTATCAAGGCATTCGTTCGCTTTGCTCCAGACCAGAGCATGACACTTGAAGAGGTTGAAACCTACTGCAAGGAGCACATGGCATCGTTCAAGGTCCCATCGTTTTACGAGATTGTCGACGATTTCCCTCGTACCTGCAGCATGAAGATAAAGAAAAACGTATTGGGTATTGCCGAAGATTCTAAAGAAACCAGGTGAGAAAAATGACAAATCCAATCAAAAAAATTACCCAGGTGATTAGTCCCAGTACTTCGTGTTCGGCGCCTTCAAAAGACTCCGAACAGAATGTCAACGAAGCTACCAATGAGGCAGCTACTAAGACTTCAAAAACTATCGACGATGTTCCTATGAGTCGATTTTTGCGAAAAGTCACCTTCTTTTCGAGTGGTGGAGCTTTCTTAGATGGCTACGTACTGGCTATCATTGGCGTAGCACTCACGCAGATTACTCCCCTGTTTGATCTTAATGCCTTTTGGAGTGCTGCGGTTGGAGCTTCCGTCTTCTTAGGTATCTTCTTCGGTACGATTCTGGGCGGTTGGATAACCGACCTGGCAGGACGTCGAATCATGTTCATCATCGACGTAATTGCCATTGGCGTATTTTCCGTACTCTCGATGTTTGCCAGTGATCCCTTCCAGTTGGTCTTGGCGCGCTTCGTGATTGGTCTTTTCGTAGGAGCGGATTACCCAATTGCCACTTCGCTCATTGCTGAATTCACCCCGAAAGCCCATCGCTCTATATCCATGGGAATTACCTCGGCAGCGTGGTACTTTGGTGCAACAGCAGCAGCGTTTGTGGGATTTGCGCTGGTAGGACTTGAAGATGGCTGGAAATGGATGCTCGGTAGCGCTGTTATCCCTTGTGTCATCTTCCTCATTGGCCGCCACGATATTCCTGAGTCACCACTGTGGCTCCAGAGCAAAGGAAGGTTTGACGAAGCACGTGCGGTTCTCAATCGCGCATTTGGCGAAGATGTTGAACTTTGCGAAGAGGAACAGCCTGCGAAGACCTCTCTCAGAATCCTATTCAAAGGTGGTTACTTCAAACGAATTATCTACCTCGGAATTCTCACGTTGTGTCAGGTTGTTCCAATGTATGCGATCTACACGTTCGGCCCTGAGATCATGTCGGCATTTGGCCTCTCCGAAGGACGCATGGCAATCTTAGGTGAGAGTGCAGTAAGCCTCTTCTTCCTGATTGGAACTATCCCAGCAATGTTCTGGCTTAATTCTCTCGGAAGACGTCCGCTTTTGATTGGCTCCCTTTTCTTCATGGCCGTTGGCTTGACCATCTTGGGAATTTATCCTGATGCGCCAATCTGGGTTGTAATCATCGCATTTGGCCTCTACGCATTCTTCAGCGGTGGACCAGGCATTTTGCAGTGGCTCTACCCTAACGAACTCTTCCCTACCCATGTTCGTGCATCAGCGGTAGGCATCTCGATTTCGATCTCGCGTATTGGCACCATTATTGCAACGTACGGCACGCCAATCTTTCTTGAGAGTTTCGGCGTTGGGCCAGTGATGTTGATTGCGGCAGGACTCGTAATCCTTGGATTGGTACTGTCCATCTTCATGGCACCTGAAACAAAGGGAAAGTCCTTATATGAATCGAGCAGCATTGATTCGACATCACAACTATCAAACGGTATTGAACACATTTATGTGTCCAAATAACAAAACATACTAATAGCAAGGAGGAACCATTATGGCTAACTACTACGGTACAGAAACAGTTGTTTCAGATTTGCGCGAAGACGGACTTTTGATTGTTCGCATTAACAGACCAGACGTTGCTAACGCACTCAATGGTGAAACATCCAAAGCAATGGAGAACATCTTAAATAATGCTGAAACTGATCCAGCTGTTAGAGTAATTATCATCACCGGTACGGGTAAAGTATTCTGTGCAGGCGAAGACCTTGCAGAGCTTTCAGGCAGCGGCGAATGCCAGACCGTAACCGAGCATGGTTTTGGTGGCGTAACCGCTCGCGTTTCTTCGAAGCCAATTATTGCTGCAGTTAACGGTAGCGCAGCAGGTGGCGGTATGGAAATCGCTATTTCTTGCGACCTTGTTGTTGCTAACGAAAAGGCCAAATTCGGATTTACTGAAGTTGGCTTAGGTATTATTGCTTCAACTGGTGGTATTGTACGCCTTGCTCGTGACATCAATCGCAAGGACTGCATGGAGCTCCTTCTTACCGGTAAGCGCATCACCGCTCAGGAAGCAAAAGATCTTGGCATGATTAACTACCTTGTTCCTGGTGATGAGGTTATGGATAAAGCAATTGAGCTTGCAAACGATATTCTCAAGAATGCACCTTTGGCTCTCAAATGGACCAAGTACCTTGTACACGCTTGCGATCAGATGAGCGAAGAAGATGCAATGCGTTATTGCGATGCAGCATATCGCTTCTTGGAGAAGACCGAAGATGGCATTGAAGGACCTCTTGCTTTCACCGAAAAGCGCGAACCACATTGGGTGGGCCGATAAAGGTATCACTTCTTCATAAGGTTCCTACTTATGGAGAATCCGCAATACATATCTGTTAGACCCTCTTTATGGCAGAGAAAAGATGTTTCGCTTGAAGCATCTTTTCTCACCTTTATGAGTGCCGTACATGAAGTGACAATGAGGGCCACAAACACGGCCTTCACAAAAGAAACATTACGGAAAAAACTATCAAACCTAAGACCTAGGAAAACGGTATTTTCATTTTCAATAGGCTATTGAAAGACGGGTGGATATTTTTATAATGGAAACAATTACGAAACATTCAGGATACTCTATAATGAAAATGACTAAGATATATACCTAGACTGTATATATCGTATGAGGGAAATGACGCTGATACGTAAAGAACTAGTTCAATCATGATCAGGGGGACATCGTGAGCGACAAAGAATTATCCCAACACAAAAGCATTAACTTACCCTTAGTAAAAGATGATTCCGAAACAACTAAGCCTACGCAATTACAGGCATCAGTCAAATATGTAGGGTTCTCCCTTTTCCTTGCCTTCCATTATTCGTTATGGTTCACGCCAAACTCTTTCATGGAAACTAGGCTTTTAGATAATCTGGTTACCTATGCTTGGCTTATCAATCTTGCATCTACCGCTCTCACAATGGCGGTAATTGCTTTAGTCCTTGGACGAAATCGTAAATTATCTACCTACAAAATTTTATACTTCGCCATTCCCTTAACGTTAGCTTTAGCAACATTACTGCTCGAAACTTCTCCCGCTTTTCCGAATGGCACGACAATAACGCTTCTTAGCGCGGCAGTTCTTGGCATCTTAGAAGGTTTCATGTGGATTCTTTGGGGCGAATGTTTAATACGCATCAAAGCAAAGTTTTCATTAAGCAGTTTTGGAACAATATTTGGATGTTTTCTCTTAGTGAGTGTAACCATTGGCATACTCTTGCCAGCTCCAACTGTGCCTCTCTTCAATATGGGACTCGTTTTGATTTCTGGCTTCTTGCTTAATAAACAAAACAAATCAACCACCTATGAATTCCCTCAATTATTACCGAAATCCTCTTCGGATAAGATTCTTATTAATATCGTCACTATTAGCGTGATATCTTTTATAACAAGTGCCTCTTCTTATTACCTTGCATCAATTATTCCTTGGGAAGAACTTGCTTGGGGAGAAGATTACTTTACCTATGGAATAATGGCAGGCGGAATAATAATGATTGCTGTGTCCTTATTATTTTTCACCCTTAAAGATCATTTGAGTTCTTTTAAGTTATTCCCTTACTTGTTGGTTCTTCTTGTAATTGGAATGATGCTCTACCTTGCCGATTCTGAACTTTATCTTCCAGCATTCATCATTGCTCTCAGTGTTTACTCTTTGCTTGAAGTTTCCTTAATTATGTATTTTGCAACCTTGACACTGCGCGGCTATCTTGCTCCTGCTCTTGCTTTTGCGCTTACTATCGCATCAATTAGGCTTGGCGTTGTAGTAGGTAATAGCTTGTCGGTGTATTACGAAGCAGGCAATCTTGTCTCATCGTTTGGCACCATCACCGCGTTGTTATTCGCTTGCATGACCGTTTTACTGATTGTGCCGCTTGTCAAGCGTGAACCAGTAATCCTTGCATTAACAAGTGCACCATCAACCCCTTCAGAAGTTGATGTTATTTGTGAACAAATCACAAGCGAATTTGGATTAAGTGAACGAGAGTCTGAAGTCCTGAAGTTGCTTGCGCGCAACATGACGGTAAAAGCTATTGGCGAAAAACTATTCATATCCCCTAATACCGTAAGCGTACATATACGTCACATTTACGATAAAACGTGCATTAGAAAGCGCAATGACTTGCTTGACTACATCAATAAACGTTGTGACGAAAAGTAACGGTCACTACTCAGCCCCTGCAATTTGTTTTCTGGGGCTATTTTTTCTTGCAACAACACATAAGCTTCGTAACATTGCCAGGCAACAGTAAAAAGGCATACGAACTTTTACCCGTAACAGGATATAGGCATCTGAATTCAAACCCGCTAAAATCATATTGATGCTGGTAACAGCTCAATTGACCCACCCCCCTAACCACTTGAAGGTAACTGGTTTGAATCA
>JBJEKV010000053.1:0-5283 GCA_051878815.1 Anaerotardibacter sp.
TGCGGCGCTATCGTTTCTGCTGCAGCTGAATGTTCTCATCCTGCAAAACAGGGTCTTATTCAGGCATGTTCTATTTATGCAGATACCTTGTTGGTAGGTACTGCAACTGCTTTGATTGTTATTTTGACTGGCATGTATGACGTAGTTGATGCCGGTGGCGCACTTTTGGTAAGCCAGACCGGTGGTATTGAAGCAGGCATCAAGTGGACCCAGTTTGCCCTTACCAGCACTTATGGTGATTGGTGTGGACAGCTTCTGGCTATCATCATTGTTTTGTTCGTATTTACCTCTTTGACTGGCTACTGCTATCAGGCTGAGTCAAACGTAAACTACCTTACTAATGGTTCTAAAGTTGCAATCGCCATTGCACGCGTGGTGTTCGTTTTGGCTTCCTTCGCTGGCGCAGTTATTTCCGCTGACGCAATGTGGGCAATGGGCGATATTGGCTACGGACTTTTGGGTTGGGCAAACATTATTGCTATCTTGCTTCTTTCTGGTAAAGCCATGGCAATTCTTAAAGACTACGAACTTCAGAAAAAGCATGGTTATGACCCGGTATTCGATCCTGAGAAATTCGATATTGAGGACGAAACGGGCGCATGGGATGAGTACAAAGAGTTCATTAATGAGCCGCTCTTGGGCGATGCGGTGAGAAAGTAAAAACTCGAACCTCAAAAACCGTTTCAAAAAGGTAAAAACTGAACATGTTCGTGAGCAAATAGGTTCCTTTTACCTATTATCTACGCCTTTATTATTTTTCGATTTTACGCAAGGATTGCAATAATCTAAAATTTGTGAATCAGTCATAAATATGGAGGTGTATATATGTCCAGGCAGAAGGTTGGTTTCACTGAAACCGTCTTGCGCGATGCAGGCCAGAGTCTCATTGCTACAAGACTTTCCTTTGATAAGATGGAACCTATCCTAAAAACTATCGATCAAGCAGGTTACTACTCAGTAGAATGTTGGGGTGGCGCAACATTTGATGTTTGCTTGAGGTATCTCAATGAAGATCCTTGGGAGCGCTTGCGTAAGCTTCGCGCTGCTATGCCAAACACAAAACTCCAGATGCTTTTGCGTGGCCAGAACATTCTTGGTTACAAGCACTACTCAGATGATGTAGTAAAGCGTTTTGTTCATGCGGCAGTTCGCAATGGTATTGATATCATCCGAATCTTCGACGCATTGAACGACTTGGAAAACCTCAAGGTAGCTATTGAGGCAACTCTTGAAGCAGGCGGAACTCCTTCCGGTGCAATTAGCTACACTACCAGCCCAGTACATACTTTAGATGCGTATGTAAAGATGGCTAAAGAACTTCAGGCAATGGGTGTTTCAACTATCTGCATTAAGGACATGGCAGGTATTATGACCCCTGACAATGCTTATAAGTTGGTTGGCAGCATTAAAGATGCTGTTGATTTGCCTCTCATTGTTCATACCCACAGCACTACCGGCACTGCATTCATGACCTATCTCAAGGCTGTTGAAGCAGGTGCTGACGTAATCGATACTGCAATTTCTCCATTCTCTGGCGGTACTTCTCAGCCAGCTACTGAGACTTTGGCAGTAAGCCTCAAAGAGCTTGGTTATGACATTGATCTTGACCAGAAGACCCTCTTTGCTATTGCTGATTACTTTAAGCCTATTCGAAATGACTATCTTGATGATGGCACTTTGAATCCTATCTCTATGGCAACTGACACTCAGTGCCTTGACCATCAGATTCCTGGCGGCATGCTCTCCAACCTCTTGTCCCAGTTGAAGATGATGAACGCTCTTGATAAATATGAGGAAGCTCTCAAGGAAACTCCACGTGTTCGTGCTGACCTTGGTTATCCTCCATTGGTAACCCCAACTTCTCAGATTGTTGGCAACCAGGCAGTTAATAATGTTTTGGTTGGTGAGCGTTACAAGAACGTATCTAACGAAGTTAAGGCATACTGCCGTGGCGAGTATGGCAAGACTCCTGCTCCTATTGAGCCAGAAATCTTGGCAAAGGTTTTGGGAGACGAAAAGCCACTCGAAGGCCGTTATGCTGACACTCTTCCTACTGACACCTTCGAAAAGGCTGCTGCTGAACTCGGTGATCGTGCTCGTTGCGAAGAAGACGTTTTGTCCTACATCGCATTCCCACAGGTTGCTGAAGCATTCTTCGCTGCTCGTCAGGAAGAAGAAGAGAAGCGTGTTTCCTACAGCATTAGGGCGGCAGAATAATGGATGCTTCTTTGGTTCAAATGGGCATGGGGGATTACCTCTTTTACTCCGTTTTTGGTATCTGTCTTGTATTCTGCGTTCTCGCTGTTCTTATTCTTGCTATCAAGATTTTGATGACAGCTACCGATAAATTCGAGGAAAAGAAGGCTTCTGAAGCTGCTGCTCCTGCTGCCGCTCCAGCTGCTCCTGCAGCAGAGCGTCCTTTGGCACCAGGCACTGCAGGTGACTTGAAGCTCTACGACACTGATCCAAGAAGTGCCGCAATGATTATGGCAATTGTTGCCGATGAGTTAGGTAAACCTTTGAATGAACTTAGGTTCATCTCCATCAAGGAGGTCAAATGAAATATATCGTAACCTTAAAAGACAAGACCTATGAGGTTGAAGTCGAACAGGGCGAAGCAATGATTATTGATGAGTATGAAGCAAAGGCTCCTGCAGCTGCTGCTCCTGCTCCTGCAACTCCGGTAGCTGCCGCCGCCGCTCCTGCTGCTCCTGCAGCTGCACCTGCTGCAGCAGGTGATGGCACTCCTGTTGTTGCTCCAATGCCTGCTGGTGTTGTAGCTATCAACGTAAAAGTTGGAGATGCGGTTGCTGAGGGCGACGTTGTTGCTGTTGTTGAAGCAATGAAGATGAACGTTGATGTTAACGCTCCTTGTGCAGGTACTGTAAAGGCTATTGTTGCTTCAGTTGGTCAGACTGTTGATACTGGCGAGACTCTTCTTTTGATTTAGGGGCGTACCAGTGGAAAATGTAGTTGAAGTTTTAATGCGAATCTGGGAGACTTCCGGCTTCAGTATGATTCTCACTGATTTTCGTCAGATTATCATGCTCGCATTGGCCTGCTTCCTCCTTTATTTAGGTATTCGCAAAAAGTTTGAGCCTTTGCTTTTGGTAGGCATTGCGTTCGGTATGTTGCTTGCAAACCTTCCTGGTGGTGGTATGTTCCACCCAGAATTGTGGGACGGTTACATTGCAGGTGACGTAACCGTTACCGATGTTTTCCATGAAGGCGGCTTGCTTGATATTTTGTATCTAGGCGTTAAGACCGGCTTGTACCCATGCTTGATCTTTATTGGCGTTGGTGCAATGACCGACTTTGGTCCGTTGCTTGCAAATCCTAAGAGCTTGCTTTTGGGTGCTGCAGCACAGTTGGGCATCTTCGGTGCATTCTTGCTCGCTGGTGCTATCGGCTTTGCTCCAAACGTAGCAGCTTCTATTGCTATTATTGGTGGTGCTGACGGTCCTACCGCAATTTGGTTGACCTCTCAGTTGGCTCCTGAATACTTGGCAGCTATTGCTATTGCAGCATACTCATACATGGCTTTGATTCCTTTGATTCAGCCTCCAATTATGCGTTTGCTCACTACTGAAAAAGAGCGTCAGATTAAGATGGAACAGTTGCGTACCGTAACTAAGACTCAGAAGATCTTGTTCCCAATTATCGTAACTATCTTCGTTTGCTTGTTGCTCCCATCCGTTGCTCCTTTGCTTGGCTGCTTGATGTTGGGTAACTTATTCAAGGAATCTGGCGTAACTGATCGTTTGTCCGACACTGCCCAGAATGCTTTGATGAACATCGTTACCATCTTCTTGGCAGTATCTGTTGGTGGTACCGCTTTGTACTACCGCTTCTTAACTATCGAAACTCTCGAGATTGTTGTTCTTGGTTTGTTGGCATTCTGCTTGGCAACTGCAGGTGGTTTGCTTATTGGTAAGCTTATGTGCAAGCTTTCCGGCGGCAAGATCAATCCTCTCATTGGTTCTGCAGGTGTATCTGCGGTTCCTATGGCTGCTCGTGTTTCTCAGTCAGAAGGTCAGAAGGCTAACCCAAGCAACTTCTTGCTCATGCACGCAATGGGTCCCAACGTTGCAGGCGTTATTGGCTCTGCGGTTGCTGCGGGCTTCATGCTGGCAATCTTCTTGTAGGGTTGTTTGAGCGGTTTCCTCTTTTTAAAAGCGGAACAGCTTTCATAATCTCAACTTTTAATGACACTCTTCGGAGTGTCATTTTTTTGCTGTAGTATTATTCAAGAGTAGGCACTTTAAATGGTGTTTATTCAACTTGAAACTTGCTGTCATGGCTTGTTGTTGCAGGTTGTGCTTGTAACATTTGGGAAGGGGAGTAATATGTCAGAGAAAGTTACTCCAGGAACAAACGGTACCGTTTATGTTCCTTACGAAGAGCGCACGGGTGAAGAATCAATCGTTTTCTTTACGCGTGATTTAAGTCCTGAAGGTTTGAAGAAAATCTACGAGCGTGTGTCTCACGTTATTACGGGCAAAGTAGCGGTTAAGCTTCATACAGGCGAAAAGGATGGCCCAAATATCATTCCTCGTCCTTGGGTAAAGGAGCTTTTCGAGCAGAGCTTAACGGACGCTACAATTGTTGAGACAAATACTTACTATGAGGGTGATAGGTACACCACAAAACTTCATCGCGAAACAATTGAGCATAATGGCTGGACCTTTGCTCCCGTGGATATCATGGACGAAGATGGGATAACAAAGTATCCAATCACTAATGGCAAATGGTTTGAGTCAATGGCGGTAGGCAAAAACCTAGACAACTATGACTCCTTTGTTGCGCTGACTCACTTTAAGGGCCATACCATGGGTGGCTTTGGCGGATCTAACAAGAATATTGGTATTGGATGCGCTGATGGGCGTATTGGTAAAAGCTGGATTCATACTAATCCGGGTTCATTAGATATGTGGGATATCAATAAAGAAGAGTTCATGGAGCGCATGACTGAATCCACCAAGTCTGTTCTTGAGCATTTTGGCGAAAATATCTGTTTCATCAATGTTATGCGCAATATGTCAGTAAGTTGCGACTGCGAAGGTCTTTCCGCAGAACCAGTAGTTACTCCTAACGTAGGCATTGTTGCTTCTTTGGATATTCTTGCTGTTGATAATGCTTCGATAGATTTGGTATACGCAATGAAAGAAGAAGACCGAAAAGCTTTCTGCGAGCGCGTTGAAACACGCCATGGCCATAGGCAGTTGAGCTACATGAAAGAAATGGGAATGGGCAACAATAAGTACCAGCTCATTGATATCGATA